>JAFTBM010000017.1 GCA_017455205.1 Bacteroidales bacterium | reverse complement strand
TGCCGACACCCTCACCCTCCAGCTCATCAACGGCATCGGTCCAGCCTACGCCCGCCGCATCGTCCGCTATCGCGACCGCCTCGGCGGATTCATCCGCACCACCCAACTGCTCGAAGTGCGAGGCTTCACCCCCGAGCTGCTCGACCACATCGCCCCCTGCCTCCGCCTCGACACAACCCGCATCCAACGCCTCCCAATCAACTCCGCCACCCTCAAGCAGCTCATCCGTCACCCCTACATGGAATACTACCTGGCACGCGACATCATCGCCCTCCGCAACAGCGGCACCCACTTCAGCTCGGTCGCCGACCTCCGCGCCATCCCCTCTATGGCCGACAGCACATTGCACAAACTCCTCCCCTACCTCGACTTCAGTGCCGACACCAACGCCGCGCAATAATCACCCTCCCCACCTCGTTATCCACCTGCAAAACACACCGACACCATGCTGACCGATATTCCCACCTGGGTGGCCGTACTCACCTACCCCAACGCCGAGCAGACCGTGGTGAACCACCTCCGCAAGGAAGCCCCCGACATCGAATGCTACCTCCCCATGATGGCCAACCGCGACCGCCGCTACAAACGCCACGACCTGCCCGAAAAACCCATGTTCCCATCCTACCTCTTCGTCCGCATCAATGCTCGCCAAATCTACCAAGTCCGTACCACCCATGGCGTAGTAGCCATCGTCAGCTCACAGCACAGCATCATCCCCGTGCCCGAACGCGACATCGAAGCCGTGCGCCTCTTCGAAGCCACCCGCCGCCAGTTCTACCTCGCCGAGACCTCCAGCCTCGTCAAAGGCAGCCGAGTGGCCATCCTCAACGGCGAGTTCGCCGGCCTCGAAGGCACCCTCATCAAAGGCAACCGCGACGGCAACTTCAGCGTCAATATCACCGTCCTCAACCTCTCCTTCATCGTCCACATCAAGCGCTCCGAGCTTCGCCCCTCCGCTCCCGCCACCACACCCGCCCCCTAACCCCACCATTCCACCCGACCCCTCCATAGTTTCCTTCCCCTATCCGTGCCATCCGAGCCACACCTCGGCAGGTGGCCTATACCATGAGGCAAAGGTAAAAAATGGACACCCCTCTTCATCCTTTTTTGCCCCCTCGACCTACACCCAGCTGACGGCCTCCCGAAAGCCCTGCCGATCGGAGGGATTTTGTAAACTATTTCGCACACGAACTAATTTTCACCCCCTGCCACCCTACGCACATCTCCCCCGCTTCCAAGCCGTATGTTCTCCGTCCGGATACGGACTTGATACGGAGCGGATACGGAGCGGATACGGAGCGGATACGGAGCGGATGCCTACAGGAGAGTATAAGGATATTGATTTTTAGGCAGTTATAATAATATCACAGACTAAAAACACTGGTTTTCAACGCTGTTGGGTGCATCATAAGGGGCTTAAGGGATGCATCGGAATGAGGGAACGCAGAGGAGCGGAATTTGAAATTAGTTCGCACACGAACTAATTTTGATGTCTTTTCAGAGGGGTGAAAATCGGGGCAAAAATGGGGGAAAATTGGCAGGAAATTGGGAAATCACCATTTGTGGGTATTGCTGGATGGAAAGAATGGTCGTAACTTTGCAGTCGGAAAAATGGAGCAGCTTTTCAGCGTATTGTCAATGCCCGTTTTTTGTTTTAGGATTAATGCAAAGAGGCCACAGCTGGGATGCGGTGGCCTCTTTGTTTCCGATTATTCCTTTTCGGCCACATACAGTCGGCACACCCCAAGTGTCAGTTTTTCCTGCCTCACCCTAAATCCCATGCTGCGAAGCTTCTGCATAAAAGCTTCTCCTTTGGGGAAGCGCTCGATGCTCTGGGGCAAGTAGGTATAGGCCGCGCGGCTGCCGGCGATGCGGGCACCGAGCCAAGGGATGATGTGCTTGGTGTAGAGGTTGTAGAAGGGGCGTATCAGCTTGCTGTCAGGGGTAGCCAGCTCGAGGATCACCATACGGCCGCCGGGTTTCAGCACGCGCAGCATCTCGTTCAGGCCTTGCTCCAGATGCACAAAGTTGCGCACGCCGAAGGCGCAGGTGACGGCGTCGAAGGTGGCGTCGGGGAATGGCAACGCTTCTGCGTTGCCTAATTGAAAGTTGGCTGACGCGGTTTTCTTGCGGGCAATATTGAGCATCTCCTCGCTGAGGTCAACGCCGGTGACGGAGCAACCCTGCTTGGCAAGGAGCAGGCACATGTCGCCCGTGCCACAGGCCACATCGAGTACATGTCCATGCAAACCTTTCACCGCCCGCTTGCGCCAGCGGCGGTCAAGGCCGAGGGTCATCAGGCGGTTCATGCGGTCGTAGTCGCGTGCTATGGTGTCAAAATTATAGGGCATACAGCAGGGCTAACAGGAAGGTACTGAGCACCAAGATGGGCAAAGCAGGGTCGAGCCGGCGGCCTTTGCGGGTCCACACCATCCATAGGTGCACTGCGATGCCGCCCACGGCGAACGAATACCACCAGCGATAGTTGCAGGCGCACATCAGCAGGGTGCCTGCCACCACGAGGAACGTCTGATACCACTGGGCAGCCTTTCGTCCGATGCGCAGGGGGACGGTCTTGCGGATGCCCTCGTCGCTCTGCATGTCGCGGATATTGTTGACGTTGAGCACCGCAACGCTCAGCAAGCCCATGCCCACGGCAGGGGCCAGGAGCCATATCCTGAAGTCGAGGGTATGGGCGATGACGAAATAGCTGCCCAGCACGCTCACCAGGCCGAAGAAGATGAAGACGAACAGGTCGCCGAGGCCCACGTAGCCGTAGGGTTTCTTGCCGAGGGTGTAGTGCGTGGCGGCCCAGATGGCGGCGGCGCCCAGTGCCAGCAGGCTGGCAAATTGAAAATTGAAAATTGAAACGAGAATAGCAACATCAGCAGCCCGCTGACGGCGCAGACCACCACCATGGCGTTGATGGCGCGCCAGAGTTGTTTCTCCGTCAGGCCGTTGGCCATGCCGTAAGCGGGGCCTTCCCTACCCTCGCCGTCGACGCCGTTGCGGTAGTCGCCCATCTCGTTGCTGAGGTTGGAGAGCACCTGTAGCGAGCAGGCCGTGAGCAGCACGAGGGCAAAAGCCCACCCATTGCCGCCGTGCGCGCCCATGGCCAAAAGGCCACCGCACACCACCCCTGCCAAAGAGAGGGGCAATGTGCGGAGGCGCATGGATTTGACAAGTGCTTTCATTTTCTAGATTATCTAGAATTCCTAGAACCTCTAGATTATCTAGGATTCACGCTGATACAGAGTTCTTCCAGCTGTTCCTGGGCGATGGGGCTGGGGCTGCCGCTCATCACGTCGCGGCCGGCGTTGTTCTTGGGGAAGGCGATGAAGTCGCGGATGGAGTCGGCGCCGGCAAAGATAGAGCAGAGGCGGTCGAAGCCGAAGGCCAGTCCGGCGTGGGGCGGTGCGCCGTAGGTAAAGGCGTCCATCAGGAAGCCAAACTGCGCTGCGGCGCTTTCGTCGGTGAAGCCGAGGGTGTGGAACATCTTGTTCTGTAGGGTGCGGTCGTGGATACGGATACTGCCGCCGCCCACCTCGCAGCCGTTCATGACGATGTCGTAGGCGTTGGCGCGGATGTCGCCCCAACGGCTGGGGTCGTCGAGCAGAGCCTCGTCCTCGGGCTTGGGGGCGGTGAAGGGGTGGTGCATGGCGTAGTAACGTTGCGTCTCGTCGTCCCACTCGAGCAGCGGGAAGTCGATGACCCAGAGGGGGGCGAACTTCTGCGGGTCGCGCAGACCGAGTTGGTTGCCCATCTCGAGGCGCAGGGCGCAGAGCTGCACGCGCGTCTTCATGGCAGGGCCGCAGAGCAGGAGCATCAGGTCGCCGGGACGAGCCTCCATCTTGTCGGCGATGGCCTTCAATGCCGAAGCATCGTAGAACTTGTCCACGCTGCTCTTAAAGCTGCCGTCGGCGTTGTATTTGACATACACCATGCCGCCGGCACCCACCTGCGGACGCTTGACGAAGTCGGTCAGCGCGTCGAGCTGCTTGCGGGTGTATTCGGCGCAGCCGGGGGCCACGATGCCCACCACCAGCTCGCTGCCGTCGAAGAGGCCGAAGCCGTGACCTTTGACCACATCGGTCACCTCCTTGAATTCCATTCCGAAGCGCAGGTCGGGCTTGTCGGAGCCGTAGAGGCGCATGGCGTCGTGCCACGTCATGCGGGGGAACTGGCCGAATTCGATGCCCTTCATCTCGCGGAAGAGGTGCTTGGCCAGGCCTTCGAACATGTTGAGCACATCCTCCTGATGGACGAAGCTCATCTCGCAGTCGATCTGCGTGAACTCGGGCTGGCGGTCGGCGCGGAGGTCTTCGTCGCGGAAGCAGCGCACGATTTGGAAGTAGCGGTCCATGCCGGCCACCATCAGCAGCTGCTTGTACTGCTG
>JAFTBM010000016.1 GCA_017455205.1 Bacteroidales bacterium | reverse complement strand
GCAGGAGGAGAAGGCGTTGGCGCCAATCGTGGTCACCCCCTGCGGGAAGGTGACGCCCGTCAGGCCGTAGCACGACGAGAAGGCGTGGTCGCCGATGGCGGTGACGGGGCGCATCGAGCCGCCGTGCAGCACGCTGTCGGGGATGACCAGCACCCCCGTGGGCTGTGTCTCGGTGCCCCAGCCCGAGCTGCCGGGACGGACGATGGTCACGCTGCCCGTGCTGTCCACGTAGTCGTAGTAGATTGTCTGCCCCGACGGCGCCGTCACACTCCCGTCGTAGGCCATTGCGTTTCCGCTGGCGGCCATCATCAGCGCCGCCACTGCCATAAGTCGTAATGCTTTCTTCATTGTTGTGTTGCTTATATTATTATTGTATATATACATTATTATACGTCCTTAAATTCGTCCGAGGGCGCCCCGAAGGGGCAACGAGCACCTAGCCCAGGGCATCGCCCTGGGTATCGAATGTTGTGGCATAACTCGCCCCGAAGGGGCAAAAGCCCTAATAGGAAACAATGCTTTTGCCCTTTCAGGGCGTATGATACCTGCCTTCCACACCCAGGGCGTTGCCCTGGGCTATGCGCTTTCCGGCCTTTCCGGCCGATTATCGGGTACCTAATCAGAGAATACATACCGTTCGTCATATTCCACATTGTATGATTTCAAAAATGCAATATACTCATCGCGGAAACTCTGCTTCTTGTGATGCTCCCGCTGGTTCCCAACATATTCTATGGTTTTGTCGACCACCGACTGACTGACCGAAAACGCGGCATATCCTCCTTGCCAGGCGAACTTCCCGTATCGGTCATCTATGGTCTTTATCCATCGGCTGCTGTTGCGCTTTGCCTCCTCAACCAGGTGTGCCACATTCTCGTTCCTCGACAGCATGCACAGGATATGAACATGGTCGCCGATGCCGCCGACACGGATAACCTGGCAGCCGGTAGTGTTGACCAGTTGACCGATATAGCTATGCAGACGGTCCAGATGTTCGTCGGCTATCTGCGGACTAGTGGTCTTCACGTGGAAGATGATATGCAAGTATATTTTACAAAGCGATTGAGCCATATTTGTGTTGTTTTTGCCCCAAGGCGTTGCCATTTAGGTTCCCATGGAGTTGCCATTGGGCTGATTGCTTTTGCCCCTTCGGGGCGTTGGTTGTTTTGTCGTTTCGTTACCCAGGGCGTTGCCCTGGGCTGTTGGCGTGTTGTCCCAGGGCGTTGCCCTGGGCTAGGTGCTTTTTGTCCTTTCAGGCCGCCTCATCACCCATTCCCTTGCTGCCGGTTGGCGTCGCGAATCTTGCGCAGCATGCGGGCGTTCCAGGCGGCGGTGCCGGGTTTTTGGTAACGGCAGTTGCCGGTGGGCGTGGGGGTGAAGAGGGTCTCGGCCTGCGGCGTGAGGGTGACCGTGCCGCGCTCCGAGAGGCTGAACACCGTGTCACCCTCCACGGCCTGGATGACCACCATCGGGTCCCACATCATCTGCCCCGTGTTGCAGTTGCAGGTCATGTAGACTTGCTTGATAGGGTGGATATCCGACCAAGATACATCGGCGATGACCGTGTCGGGCACGTACTCAATCTCCTGCCCCACCTCCATGGGCGAGAAGACCATGTCCACCTCCCGCGGCCAGAGGTCGAAGAACGCCTGCGCGAAGGTGATGCCCTGGGCGAAGTTGAAGTCCGGCTCCACCGAGGTGCCGAAGACGCCGCCCATCAGGTAGATGCACTTCACCTTGCGGCGCACCAGCTCGACGCCGCCGAGCGAAGAGAACTCGTCGCCCTCCGACTGCAGCAGCTGCGCCAAGGCGGTGACGAAACCCGTGGAGACGATGCTCACCGAGTGGTCCTCTTGAGCCGCCAGCAGCCTGCGGTAGAGCCGCCAGCCTTCGGGCAGCGTTGCATAGTCGCTCACCGAGCGTTCAAACATCGAACTTCCATTATCGTTAGTGTATGTCGGCATGGCCTTGTAGTCAATCCACACCGAAGGGTTCTCGATGCCATTGCGTTCCAATCCAATAGGTAAGTCTCCACGACCGAAGTAAGTGTTCATCACGTCGGCGCAGGCGGCGCAGTCCTCGCCCATGCGGTCCACCACCACACCCAGCAGCCTGCACCGCCCTTCCCGCTCATACCGGTAGAGCATCTCCATGGCAAACAGATCGTCCGTCGAGCTGCCGATGTCGGTATCCAGAATAATCAGCGGCACATCGGCCTGCTGCGGTTCCTCCGTGGAGTTTCCCTTGTTGCAGCCAACCATCATCACAGCCGCCAGCAGGAATGAAAATACGCGTTTCATTGTTGTGAGATTATATTATTAGTCTAACTATCTGATTCTTGTCCAGTCGATGGGCGGCTGGCCTTGCTGGATTAAGATATTGTTTGTTTGGGAGAAATGACGGCAGCCGAAGAAGCCCCTGTAGGCCGACAACGGCGAGGGATGCGGGGCAGTGAGTATGAAGTGTTTCTGTGGATTAATCAGTTTCTTCTTTGCTATTGCGTAGCTACCCCATAGCAGGAACACCACGCCTTTGCGATTGTCGTTGACGGCCTTGATGACGGCATCGGTAAACTCCTCCCACCCATGACGCTGATGACTACCGGCCTGATGGGCACGAACGGTGAGGGTGGCATTGAGGAGCAGCACTCCCTGCTGTGCCCATCCACTGAGGTCGCCTTTAACTGTTGGAATATTCACGCCGAGGTCTTCGTTGATCTCCTTGATGATATTGACCAATGATGGCGGCACCTGTATGCCTTGCGGCACCGAGAAGCAAAGGCCCATTGCCTGACCAGGCTCGTGGTAGGGGTCTTGTCCGAGGATGACCACCTTCACCTTGTCGAGCGGAGTGCTGTCGAAAGCATTGAAAATCTTACTGCCTGTCGGATAGCAGGTGTATTGCTGCCGTTCGGCGAGAAGGAACTCTTTTAACTGTGCAAAATAAGGTGCCTCGAATTGTGGCCGCAGCACCTCGTACCAAGTGGGGTCAATCTTCACCATTGCTTGATTATTTGGATATATCCTCATCGGAAATATAGCCGAGGTTATACTTGGAGTGTCTATTGTGATTTTCCCTTCAATTAGGGAACTAATGCTGCCATAGGGCAGAGTGAATACGTACTTACTAACGAATTTTGCACCGTTTTATTGCCGCTGGCTGTATTCTCCAAGGCCGACAGCCGCTGCTATATTGAAACTTTGGCCACCCGGATTGTGCCACGGTGGGTGTGAAAAAGAGGAGAGGAATCCCCCGATGAAGTCCCTCTCCTTGTGTTGATGTGTGTAGATAGAGCCTATTCGGCAATCTTGACGTGCTTCTTGCCGTTTTGGATATAGACACCGTGGAAGTCGGCAGGCAGTTGGGTGCCGAGGTAGCGACCTTCGATGGTGTAGATACCACTATTGGCCGTGGGGGCGGAGGGGTGAACCTCGTTGATGCCCATGTTCTCGTTGATGGTGCCATTGCCGCTGAGTGTGCTGTAGGTCAGGGTGTAGCCGTTCTTGTTGATGGTGCCGTTGTTGACCAGTGTGCTGACGTAGGCGTTGGAGGTGAGTGTCCAAGTGCCACCGCTCTGCACATTGACTATGGCTGAGGCTGCATTGTTGTCGGCATCCACCGTTCCGTTCCACGTAACGTTGTTGCCTATCGTGACGGTTACATTGCTGTAGCTGTCGGCATCGACGTTGCCCGTGTAGCTCCACGCGCTTTGGGTGGTCTGAAGCACGAGGTTGCCCGTGCCGCCATAGGTACTCCACTGGGTGTTGTAGTCCACGTACATCAGCATGCCGCTGGCCACCGAAAGGCTGACATCGGTCAGGGTGAGGGTTCCAGTGTTGAGGGTGGGCACTTCGCAGAGGGGGGTACTGCTGCCCGTGGTGGTGAGGGTGGAGGAGGCGACGGTGATAGAGGCGTTGGAACCCTGTGCATCGCCCGACCCACTCTGGAGCATCATCAGTCCGCGATTCGACGAGCCACTGGTCATGGTGCAACCATTGATAACCACACTGTTGTCGCCTTCCACAACGGCTATTTCGCCCTGTGCCGACGTTCCTGTGAGGTTGTTGGCGGTGATAGTACCCGTGGAGTAGAGTACGGCGCTATTGTTGCCCTGTGCAGTGGCCGTGCCGCCCGTGACGGTTACCGTGCCACCGCCGCGGTCAGTGGCTATGGTGCTGCTGGTCTCGCTCTGCGTAGTGATGTCTACGTTGGCCGCTATGATGGTGCCACCATAGGTGCAGTGCAACCCGCGCGACACGCTGTTGGCATTGTTGATATACACGCCGTCCACATTGATGGTAGCACCATTGGTGGCAAACACTGCGTTGGCCCCTTGCGAGGAGCTGGTGATGGTGCAGTTGGCGATGTGGATGGTGGCTGCGGTGGCACTGCTGGTGCTGCTATAGCCCGTGCTACTGGCCGAACCAGCGTAGACCGTGCTGTTGTTGCCATAGAAGCTGCTGTTGTCGCCACTGCTACCGTTGCCCGTCTTGGTCAGGGTGCAACCCGAAAGGGTCAGTGTCCCTTTGCTCACCTGCACCACATTGTAGTACTGCGTGGAGCTGGCCAACGACTGGCTGCTGAGGGTGGTGGTCGTACCATCGCTCAACGTGTAGGTAGCCCCGCTGGGGTAACTGGGCGAGCTGCCGCTCGGCGGCTGTGCTAAGGCGACGTTCATCAGGGCACATGCGGCCATCAGGAGAATGGATACTGCTCTTCTCATACGCTTTTTTTGCTTTGGTTGAACTTTGGGTTAAAACTTATCTTTCTTTATACGGGATCTTCAGCCAGCAATCCAGCGTTCTATCTCCTCTTTCTGCACAGCGGGAATATCCAACTTCAATTTTTTGCGGAGGCCTCCGAGGTCGTTGAGCAGCTTATTGGGGTTGGCTGCCCGCAGTTGCTCAAGGGTGTTGATGCCTGCTTTGCGCAAGGCAGCAATCCATTCGCGGGCAACCCCCTGACGGGCAAAGTCGTCGTCGGTAGCGGAGGTGGCTTTCTTCTCGGGCTTCATCTGGGGGAAGAGGAGTACATCCTGGATGCTCTGTGCGCCGGTCATCATCATCACCAGGCGGTCAATGCCGATGCCCATGCCGGAGGTCGGGGGCATGCCGTATTCCAGTGCACGCACGAAGTCCATGTCGATGAACATAGCCTCATCGTCGCCTTTCTCGCTTAGGCGTAGTTGTTCTTGGAAACGTTCCAGCTGGTCGATGGGGTCGTTGAGTTCACTATAGGCGTTGGCCAACTCTTTGCCGCACACAAACAGCTCGAAGCGCTCGGTGAGCTCGGGGTTGTCGCGGTGGCGCTTGCAGAGGGGCGACATCTCGATGGGGTAGTCGGTAACGAAGGTTGGCTGGATGAGCTTGCCCTCGCACTTCTCGCCGAAGATGGCATCTATCAGCTTGCCTTTACCCATCGTCGTGTCAGTTTCTACCCCGAGCGCTTGGCACGCTTCACGCAACTGCTCTTCGCTCATGTTGCTCACGTCGTAGCCTGTCTCTTCTTTGATAAGGTCGCACATCGGGGCACGGCGGAACGGCGGCTTGAAGTCAATCTCGTTACCCCAGACGTTGACCTTGGTCGTGCCGTGCAGAGCGCGGGCGATGCGCTCCAGCATGTTCTCCGTGAAGGTCATCATCCAGTGGTAGTCTTTATAGGCCACATAGATTTCCATGGCCGTAAACTCGGGGTTGTGTGTGCGATCCATGCCCTCGTTGCGGAAGTTGCGGCTGAACTCGTACACGCCCTTGAATCCGCCCACGATAAGGCGCTTTAGGTAAAGCTCGTTGGCAATGCGGAGGTAGAGGTCGATGTCCAGCGCGTTGTGGTGGGTTACAAAGGGTCGTGCGGCAGCACCGCCAGGGATGCTTTGCAACACGGGGGTATCTACCTCAAGGTAGCCTTCGGCGTTGAAGTAGTCTCGCATCACATTGACTATCTTCGCCCGCTGCACAAAGGTCTCACGCACCTGCGGATTGACTATCAAGTCCACATACCGCTGGCGATAGCGCTGCTCGGGGTCGGAGAAGGCATCGTAGACCACGCCGTCTTTCTCCTTGACGATGGGCAGCGGGCGCAGGCTCTTACTGAGCACCGTGAGGCTCTTCACGTGGATCGAGGTCTCTCCCATCTGGGTAACGAAGACGTAGCCGGTGACGCCGATGATGTCGCCGATATCGAGCAGGCGTTTGAAGACGGTGTTGTAGAGCGTCTTGTCCTCGCCAGGGCATATCTCATCGCGCTTGATGTAGAGCTGTATCCGACCCGTGTGGTCCTGAATCTCCACAAACGAGGCTGCCCCCATAATGCGGCGACTCATCATGCGCCCAGCGATGCTGATGTCCTGAAACAGACTATTGTCCTTTGGATAGCGCGTCAATATGTCGGCAGCCTCGGCATTTACCTCATACAGGGCTGCGGGGTAGGGATTGATTCCCAAATTCTTTATCTCTGTCAGCGAATTGCGACGGATTTGCTCTTGTTCGGTCAGTTCAGCCATCTCGTTGTGTGCGTTTTGTGTGGTGATAATAATTGTGCAAAGTTACAAAGAAATCAGTAAACTGCCAAAATGATTGGTTGGTTTGCATTTTGTTTACTCAATGCGGCGAAGGCCATGGAGCGAGTGGGAGTAGCGCTTTTCCTGCTCGATGTAGATACCTTGGTTGTCGAGTGTGTCTATGCGGACTCGGCCTGATGCGTGAATGAT
This sequence comes from Bacteroidales bacterium, assembly GCA_017455205.1. GTDB lineage: Bacteria > Bacteroidota > Bacteroidia > Bacteroidales > P3 > Colimorpha. The sequence goes on along the minus strand of JAFTBM010000016.1, from coordinate 7,463 downwards.
ACGCCTGTCACCAAGGCAGATGCCCACATGTACGATGCACCCTTCGGAGTTGTGGAAGAATGCAAGGTCGTTGCGCTGCACATTGCAAAGACAAACCTCCCTTCCCGCAGTGGCCTGTTGCCACGCATCGCGAGGAAGCCATATTCCCGCAGCCTTGAAGCACACTTGGGTTAGCCCCGAGCAGTCAATCCCCCCCGTCGAGCGTCCGCCCCAGAGGTAGGGAGTGCCGAGGAATAGGTGCTCCGCAAGGTCTGCAGGGTCTTTAAATGGGGTAAATTGCAGGTTGCTTACCCACCCTTGGTAGCCGTCGTAGTCGCTTTGCAGGAGTGTCCATTCCTCCCGGGATTCTACAATGGTGGCGGTTTCACCGGCAAGCATCTGGTTTACCATTTCGCTGCGGTGGCTGGGCTCGGTGCGCATGCCGACGGCTGCCAGGTGTATGTAGGCTTTCATTGTGTTCTATATTTGGCCTCGCTCAATTGAGATGCAGATACGGTCAATGAGGTCGTCCTTTTTGTTGTGTTTGGGGTCGAAGGTCTCTTTGAGGTTGTAGCCGAAGAGCTTTGCCAGCGTTTGGTAGAGTCCGGCCCTGAGTTTGCCCCGCAACTCGCCCACGATGGCGTAGGCCGAGCGGCTGGTCTCGCGGTCGATAAGCTTAATTAGCACCAGCCCCTGCGAGAAAGTGTAGTTGGATATCTCATCCTTGTAGTCGGAAAGTAGCTGCTGTTCGGCCTGACGGATGGCCGCCTTGCGTTGGCGTTTGGGCAGGGCGGCGATTTCTCGCTCCAGCGCGTCCAATCTGCTACGCCCCTCACGTGCGTAGGGTAGCATCAGCTTGACGTTGCGTATCAGCTTCTTGTTTTGTCGCATCTCTTTTGGGGTGAGGAGCATACCGCTGGCGTAGACGGTTACCTCGCGCAGCTGGTAGAATGGCACTGTATCGCCATCCAGCACCGTGGCGAACACGTAGTGTTCTCCCTGCTGCTTCGGTTGGGTTTGACCGAGGACATGCTGGCTACCGTAGAGCAGCAGTGGGATGAGTGCGATATGGGCGAGGCGCGTATTCATACGGCTTTCGAGAGGTGACTTTTTCTATTTAGTATGCTTTGGTTGGCAAAACCTGCATTTTTTGTTGGAAGGGCAGGGCGGGCAACGCCCGCCCTGCCCTCGTTGGTTGTCTGTCGCCCCACGGCGTTGGAGGTTACAGCTTGTCGTTCGAGCCGAGGACGTTGACAATCTTGTGGATGTACATCTTCTTCATGCTCTCGCGGGCGGGCTTGAGGTACTGGCGCGGGTCGAAGTGGTCGGGGTGCTCGGCCATGTGCTTTCGGATGGCGGCGGTCATGGCCAGGCGGCTGTCGCTGTCGATGTTGATCTTGCAGACGGCGCTCTTGGCAGCCTTGCGGAGCTGCTCCTCGGGGATGCCCACGGCGGCTTTCAGGGCGCCACCGTTGGCGTTGATGGTGTCCACCTCGTCCTGCGGCACGCTGCTGCTGCCGTGGAGCACGATGGGGAAGCCGGGGAGCTTCTTCTCGACGGCCTCGAGGACGTCGAAGGCCAGCGGCGGCGGCACGAGACGGCCGGTCTGCGGGTCGACGGTGCACTGCTCGGGTTTGAACTTGTAGGCGCCGTGGCTGGTGCCGATGCTGATGGCCAGCGAGTCACAGCCCGTGCGGGTGGCGAAGTCGATAACCTCCTCGGGCTTGGTGTAGTGGCTCACCTCGGACGACACCTCGTCCTCGACGCCGGCCAGCACGCCGAGCTCGCACTCGACGGTGACGTCGTACTGGTGGGCATACTCCACCACCTGGCGCGAGATGCGGATGTTCTCTTCATAGGGCAGGGCGCTGCCGTCGTACATCACGCTGCTGAAGCCCATGTCGATGCAGCTCTTGCAGGTCTCGAAGCTGTCGCCGTGGTCCAGGTGCAGCACAATCTGCGGGTTGGGGCAGCCGAGCTCCTTGGCGTACTCGACGGCACCCTCGGCCATGTAGCGCAGCAGGGTCGGGTTGGCGTAGTCGCGCGCGCCCTTGCTGACCTGCAGGATGACGGGACTCTTGGTCTCGACGGCTGCCTGGATGATGGCCTGCATCTGCTCCATGTTGTTGAAGTTGAAGGCGGGGATAGCGTAGCCGCCATCGACTGCTTTAGCGAACATCTCACGGGTGTTCACCAGCCCTATTTTCTTATAATCTACCATAATTGTTGTTGTTGGTTTATCTGTTGTATTCTTACTCGGTGAGGCTTGTTTTAGCTCTATCTTATCGCACGCTACCTCCTTACAGAAAGTGGCGATCATCGGTACTATTCGCCTGCAAAGTTACGAATAATTCCTAATACCATGAAAATTATTTCCTTCCAGTAGGGAAATTAGTATGCACATCATAGGGCACTCCGCGTCGCCTTCCCCGATGGCACAATCATCCACGACCGAAAAGCCGTGGTAACTTTCGTAGAGACCACCAAGCGAATCGGTGCCATGCACGTGTGCAGTCTCGGATGAACCTTCTGCCACGTACCACTGGTATCCACCACCTTCGACCAGAAGTATGGCAAGGCATAAGAAGTCGGGGGCAATAACTGGGGTGGGAAAGGCGTTTGTTGAGGTGATGATTTGAGCTATAAGGTATGACACTGACGGAAAAAGCACTTGAGGTATTCTGTGCCGATAGGTTTGCCACACAGCTGGTGGGCATAGAGCTGGTGGAGGTAGGCGACCATACGGCTTCCTGCATTTTGAAGGTTACTCCCCCACTGTGCAATGCACGCGGGGTAGCTATGGGCGGTGCGGTCTACACGTTGGCCGACTTTGCCGCCGCCGTGGCTGCTAATACCGACTGCCTCGACAGCAAGCAGCTGCGGTGGGTATCGCTCGGCACCTCAATCCACTACCTTTCGCCAGCCCGCTGCGAGACTACACTGCGGGCGGACTGTATCCCTGTCAAGGTGGGGCACTCCACGGCTCTTTACCAAGTGCACATCTCCGACCGTGCCTCGGGCAAACTGGTGGCCTCAGCCGAAGCCACAATGATGCGTCTATCGGCAGACTGAAGGCCGACATCTCACCTCGCATTTTTTCCGCAAGAAAGGGGTAGCCACCCTCCCCAAAACCTCCCCATATCCGAGCCGTATTTTTTCCGCCCGGATACGGACTTGATACGGAGCGGATACGGAGTGGATACGGAGCGGATACGGAGCGGGAGGCTGGCGTAAGTTGAGAATTGAGAATTGAAAATTGAAAATTGGGAATGGCGATGGGGGTTGGGGAAGATGGAGAGGTGGAGTGGGGAAATTATTTGTGGTTTTGGCGGGATGGTTCAGTTTTTTTGCGTAAATTTGCAGTATGGAAAACAGATTGGATGCCCACTGCGAGGCTATCATTCAGGAGTATAGGTCGGCAAAGCCGCAAATTGAGGCAGCAGCGGACGAGGTGAGCAAGCGGTTGCGGCAGGCGTTTGCCGAGGTCGGTTTCCTGCCAGCAGCGTTGGAGTACAGGGTGAAGACGGAGGAGTCGCTCCGTGGAAAGCTGGAGCTGAAAGGAAACAAGTATCGCAGCTTGGCCGACATCACCGATATCCTCGGGCTTCGGGTGATTACCTTCTACAGCGACGATGTGGACAAGGTGGCCTCAATGGTGGAACGCTTGTTTGAGGTGGACTGGGCCAATTCGGTGGACAAACGCAAGTTGCACGAGGTGGATAGTTTCGGCTACCTTTCGCTGCACTATATCTGCTCAATGGAGGGGTTTGGCTACCGATTTGAGGTGCAGATGCGGACTATATTGCAGCATGCGTGGGCCAACCTCAACCACGACACTGGCTACAAAAGCGGGGTGGAGGTGCCGCGCGAGTATTTGCGCAACCTCAATCGGCTGGCTGGGATGCTGGAGTTGGCCGACGAGCAGTTCAGCCGTATCCATAGCGAGTTGGCCGACTATCGGCGGCGGGTGCAGGGGCTGGTGGCCTCGGGCAACCTGGATGAGGTGGCACTCGACGGCGAGACCTATCGCAGCTACTTGGAGCTTCGCCCGTTTGACAAGCTGAACAGGCGCATTGCGGCGGTCAACCAAGCCGAGGTGCAGCAGGTATCGCTGATGCCCTATTTGCCGATATTCAGCGAGATGGGTTGCCGCACGCTGGGCGACATTGAGCGGATGATAAAGGAGTATGGCGAAGGAGCCTACCAGATAGCCTGCTACCAGATAGGGCTGACCGACCTGGACATCATCTCCTCATCGCTTGCGCCGCAGAACCTTTGCATCGCTGGCATCCTGATGGGTGGCGGCGGGAGGGCAGGGCTCAAACGAATGTTTGATATGCTCAACGGGCCTTCGGAGGGCAACGGAGTGCTGGTGGAGATGCTTATGGAGCAGGTACCCAATTTGCCGTTTATGAACATGGAACACAAATAAATACGCTGTTATGAATACAAAAGAGAACTTTGTAGTGGCCATCAGCCGTGAAGTGGGGTCGGGCGGACGGACGGTGGGTCGCAGGCTTGCCGAGCGGCTGGGCGTGCGCTTCAGCGACAAGGAGCTGATTGCTGGTTTGCGTGAGCAATTTGGCCTCACTGCCGAGCGAATTGAGCAGCTGAAAGGCGAGAAGCGGTCGTGGTTTGCCGACTTTGTGAAGTTTGCAGCACCGATGCCCAAGGCCGAACTGGTAGTGGACGGTGGAAGTCGCTATGTCAAGGAGTTTGAGGTGAGGGTAACGAGCGAGGATATATACCGAGCCGAGGTGGAAATCATACGAGCCATAGCCGACCAAGGGGCGTGCGTCATGGCAGGTCGGTCGGCATCGTTTGTGCTGAAGGATTTTCCCAACAAGCTAAGCGTCTTTATCACAGCCTCGCGCGAGCGGAGAATCGAGCGGGTGATGCAGAGGCAGCAGCTGACGGAGGCACAAGCAGAGGCCGTAGTGGATGGGGTCGACAGGGCGAGGGAGAACTTCGTCAGACGCTTCACTGGGCAGAGCCGCTACGACCTGCGTGGCTACGACCTCGTGATTGACATGGACCAGTTGGCCGACGAGGATGCCGCCGTGGAAGTGATAATGAAGTTCATCGAGTGCAACGGCTGACCGATACGGCCATTGTCGTTGTTCCATGAGTTTGTGGCATGGCTTGTTGTCGCAGGCAATATGTGTTATTGATGCCCGATAAGGCTCTCCTTTAGGCGCACTGGCATTTTTCAAGCAACTGATTATCTGCATATCCAAACGCGCTTTTTGCTATTTGAGAAAAGTAAGCCCGCCCCCTTCAGACTTCTTCGTCAAAGTCTATGAGGGACTACCCGTCCTCCTGGAGCCGACATCGTTTTGCGTTGAATGTGAGGTTCTTCTTCATCTTGGCGACATAGCACACCTTCTCCCGCGTGAGCCTCTCCATCTCGGCATAGTCGATGTACGCCCTATTCATCGCGATGAACGAGCCTGCGGGAAAGTGGAGGCCTTTCAGCGTCCGAAAGTCGTGTATGGCGGCAGAGGTGAAGTCCACGAAGTAGGAAATCCACTCGTCGTACCGTATGATGCAGTGTGCCTTGATGCCACCCTCCTTCTTGCCGTGTTTCGGGTTGCACCCTGTCCCCTTCAGAATGGCAGGGCTGACACTGCAAGATGTCTGCCCCGTTTTTTCAAATTATCTCATAGCTTTATCGGACACCAATAGTTCCAAATACAATTCCTATGGCCACAGGATCATATATGATTTGCATCAAAAATATAGGCAAGAATTGTAGCGATTGTCATCGCCAACAAAGTTGTTGCTTTCTGTGTTTTCTTTCGCGACATATTATTTCAAGTTCAATCGCTTCTTGATACAATCTTTCAAAGCTAATGCGAAGAGTGCCAGAAGTGCGATTATTACTGTTGCAGCTACTGTTTTCATATTGATGGCAGATAGAAAAGGGTGCTGCGATTCAACACACAGCACCCTGTTATGATTTCTATTTCTTCAGAGGACGAGTTATTTCACCAATCCAGACGACAAGAGAGGTGGCGGCAAGGATAATCACCCAATTCCAGAAGCCAAGTCCGCCTGCGGCGACATTGAACATCTCCTGCAAACCGGGGACTTCAACCAGCAGAATCTGTACAACGAAGATAACTGCCGTAATGATGATAAACCAACGAGTATTCTTCCAAGAGATACCTTTGAAAGCGGAGCTGCGGGTAAAGTGGGCTTTCGCATTGAACATATACCAGAAGTGCAACATCACAAAGATGGTAAAGAACAAACCGAGTTCGTAGGGTGAAACACCGTCATAGTGTCCCCAAGAAAGCGGGAATAGTTGGCTTGGAACAAGAGAGGTGACATTGTTGTGCTGGAAATAGAGCAGTATCGCCAAACAGATGAAAGCGAAGGAAAGTCCAACACCAAGTATCGGTTTTCCTATGCCCTTCAAGATATGTTCGTCGATAGAGCGCGGTTTCTCTTTCATCACAGCGTGAGTGGGCGGCAGCGATGCAAGTGCCAATGCCGCAAAGGTATCCATAATTAAGTTAACCCAAAGCATCTGGGTAACGGTCAATGGCGACTCTGTTCCGATGAAAGCACCTACAAGCACGATGAAGCAAGCCGTCACGTTCACCGTCATCTGGAAGAGGATGAAACGTTTGATGTTCTTATAGAGTGAGCGACCCCACATAACAGCGTTGGAGATGGTGCTGAATGAGTTGTCGAGGATAGTCATATCGGAAGCCTCTTTAGCAACAGCGGTACCGTCACCCATCGAAAGACCCACATGAGCAGCGTTCAAAGCAGGTGCATCATTGGTGCCGTCACCCGTAACGGCCACAACTTCATCCATTGCTTTGAGAGTACGAACCACTCGCTCCTTGTCATTGGGTCGAGCACGGGAAATAATCTTCACATCAGGCAGTCGTTTCTTCAGTTCATCATCGCTCATTGCAGCCACTTCAACGCCAGTAAGAATATTCTTGTCCGTGTCGCTGTCGTTCCACAAGCCAACCTGACGACCAATCTCCTTTGCCGTTCCAACGGTATCACCCGTGACAATCTTCACTTTGATACCTGCATCCAAACATTCCTTGATAGCAGCAGGTACTTCTGGGCGTATCGGGTCACTGATAGCCATAATGCCCAGCATCTTCAGTTTGGAAGTATCAACAAGTTTCCCATCGGTTATCACGTCATCTTCGCAAATTTCAGCGTATGCCAATCCAAGGGTTCGAAGCGCCTTATTCTGATAGGCGGTTAGACGGTCATTATACTCTTTATTATTTGCATCACTGCACAAGGCAAGAAGAATATCGGGAGCGCCGGTAACATACAGCATACGACTGCCAGTAACGGCAGAGCGCACGATGGTGGCCATATACTTTATCTCAGTAGAGAAAGGTATTCTATCCAAACGTTCAACCGCCTCGCGCTGATCAAGATAATTCTTTCCTTGTCCATGCAACCACAATAGCAACGCACCTTCTGTAGGGCTACCGATAGCTTTG
>JAFTBM010000015.1 GCA_017455205.1 Bacteroidales bacterium | reverse complement strand
CAGCCTCCGCGAACGCTATAAGCAGGCCGACTTAGAGGCAGTTGCCTTACGGTACATCTACAGCCGAGCAAAGTCTTATCTCCTGACCATGGATACACGAGAAGCCAATGTGCAAAAGGCCAAGATACTCAGTGGAGACATTATGGGACTTGATGAGATTATCGACTGCAATACGGACGATATAAACCGCCTTATTGCGAATCTTAAGGCCATGCAGTTCACAACATCAATCAAGATAGATACTGTGGAGGGAAACCTTATTCAATAGACCACCCAAAACCTTTCTTAGTAATCAAGCACCCACCTTTTTTAGTAATTTATGAGGATTTGAGTTTGTTTTCCGAGCTGGTGGTTTTGGTTGGTGGTCGCGAATGAGTTTTTCTTGAGGGGGGGGGGCAAGGGAATGGAGGGAATCAATGATTCGCCGCCGCTCCTTTTGGGGGCGGCGGCGATTGGTTGGAGGGGTGTTGGACGGTTGATAGCCTCTGCCCCTTCGGTGGTTAGGCATAAAGCTCTTCAAAGATTTTGCGCAGCTCGGGACTTTCGCGCAACTCTTGGAGGGTGAATTCGGCGTGGCCTTTGGTGTAGCCATTGCCCATGATCATGTTCACGTCGCTGCCGATGCCTTCGGCTCCGAGGCTGGCCTTGGTGAAGCTGGTGGCCATGGAGAAGAAGTAGACGATGCCATCGTCTTTAGTGCAGAGAACGGCGGTCATCTCCTGGTCGGGTACGTTGACGCAGTTGATGGTAACGTCGGCCATTTTGCCATCGGTAAGGCGCTCGACGAGTTCGTAGACCTGTACTGGGGTGAGGCCAGCGGCACTTTCAACGATGTCGCAGAAGCCGAGGTCCTTGATGCGCTGGGTACTCTTGGGGCTGTTGGCGATGCCGATGACCTTGCCCGTTACGCCTACGCGCTTCTTGGCTTCGTAGCAGCAGAGCATACCGCTCTTGCCACCGGCGCCGAGGATGACGACGGTCTGGCCATACTGGCACAGCTTGGCGGTCTGGGCGGGAGCACCGGCCACGTCGAGGGCGGAGAGGGCAAGCTTCTCGGGCATGTCGGTAGGAATTTTAGCATAGATGCCGCTCTCGAAAAGGATGGCCTTGCCCTTGATGTCTACCTGATCTACGTCGGGACGGATGTCGAGGATTTCGTCGATGCGCAGTGGGGTGAGCGAGAGGCTGACGAGGGTGGCGATGCGGTCGCCTTCCTTGAGGTCGATCTTGCCTTTGAGGGCATCACCGATTTTTTCCACTTTGCCCAGCAGCATGCCGCCACTGCCAGTGCGGCGGTTGCGGTGTTTGCCTTGCAGCTCGACGTTGAGGAGCATTTCTTTCTTCACCTCTTCCATGACACGTTCTTCGCTGGCGCCTTCGCCAGCCTGTGCTTTGGCGTAGTTGTGGATGTCGGTGAAGGATGCGGAGTCGATGTTGAGGGTTTGGACATCGATGAGGATTTCGTTGTCGTAGATTTCGTCCATGTTGTTGTCGAGCTTGTTGGCGGGTTGCGGGAGGACGCCTTTGGGCTCGATGACGCGGTGGGTGCCGTACTTGTTGCCTTTTTTCTGCATAATTTTGCTGTTTTTTTATTGTTGATATTTTGTTGTATAATGTTTTAACGAAACCTATAGGTGTTTTATTGCGTTTTATTCGGCGGGGATGGCGATGGCTTGGGGATAGCGGCGAAGCCAGGTGAGTTGGCGGCGGGCGTACTGCCAGGTGTGGAGTTTGGTTTGGTCGATGGCTTGATCGAGGGGGGCAATGCCGTCAAGGACAGGGAAGAGTTCGCGGTAGCCAACGGTGCGGAGCGTTGGTTGGTGGCGCATGGGGAGGAGGGCGCGGACTTCATCAAGTAGGTCGTTGGCAATCATAGCATCTACTCGGCGGTTGATACGCAGTCGGAGTTCGGGTGGCGGGAGCGTTAGGATACGGATTTCGACGTCGAATGGGCGGGGCTCGGGTTGCTGATTAGCGAGAATGCAGCTGTAGGGTAGGCCAGCGGTGAGGCAGACTTCAAGGGCGCGCTGCAAGCGAACGGGATTGCGGAGGTCGACCTGGGCATAGTAGTCGGGGTCGAGTAGGCGGAGCTTGGCGCGTTTTTCTTCGAGTGGCATGGATTGCAGTTGGCTGCGGAGTTCGGGCGAGGGGGAAGGCAGGCGTGCTGGGGAAGCAAGGAGGGCATCGATATAGAGGCCACTGCCTCCGACGGCTACCACCGTGTCGTGGGTGCGAAAGAGGGTCGCGAGGCATTGCATGGCATCGTGTTCGTAGTCGTAGATGTTGTAGGGGGAGGTGATGGGGCGACAGGCGATGAAGTGGTGTGGGGCGGCAGAGAGTTCACTATCGGAGGGGCGAGCCACCCCGATGCGGAGTTCGCAGTAGAATTGGCGAGAGTCGCAGGAGAGGACGTGGGTGTGGAATTTCTGTGCGAGGCGAATGGCGTAGGCTGTTTTGCCTACGGCTGTGGGACCAGCGACAATGATCAGTCGACTCACGCGTTGAGAATTTTGGCGAATTCGTCCCAAAACTCTGGGAAAGATTTGTCGACCACTTCGGGGTTTTCGATTTGGAGGTTTGGAAAGCGGAGTTGGAGAGGGGCGAAGGCCATAGCGATGCGGTGGTCGGCATAGGTGCGGACGGGTTGAGTGGGGTTGAGTGTGGAGGGCAGGATTTGGAGTTCGTTGGGTGTGGTTTTAATGTTGCCGCCCATGCGCTGGAGTTCGGTTGTGATGGCTATCATGCGGTCACTTTCCTTGAGGGAGATGTTGGCAATGCCTTTGAGGGTGGCTCGTTGGCCACTGGCAGCTGCGGCTACAGCAAATGTGGGGACAAGGTCGGGACAATCAATGCAGTTGAAGGTAATGGTACGTGCGATGTCGGCACCGCCTTGCAGGGTGATGCTTCGGCTTGCAGCTCGATAAGGAGAGCGGACTTCGGTGCTGGCAACGCCGAGGAGTTTGAAGAAGGCATCGGCTGCACTGTCGCCTTGGCAAGATGCGAGTTGGATGCCAAGAAGGCGGATGCGGAGGTCGGGGCGGAGGAGTGCCATGGTGTAGAAGTAGGATGCCGATGTCCAGTCGCGCTCGATGGTGATGGTGGTGGAGGGAAGTCGGTGACGGAGTGGACTGACGTAGTAGGTGCGTCCGTTGGAGGAACGTCGGATGTCGATGCCAGCTTGGGCGAGGGTTTCGCAGGTCATGTCAATGTAGGGACGCGAGGTTGGGCGTTGGGAGATGGTGAGGGAAAGACCTTCGGGTAGGATGGGTGCGACAAGGAGGAGTGCGGTAACGAATTGGCTGCTCAGGACGGGATCAACAGTAACGGTGCGACGGGTTGGAATGCTGCCTTGAATGACTACGGGCAGGTGGCCTTCGGATTCGGTGCAGTCGATACGTAGACCCATAGAGCGGAGGGCATCAATGAGCGGAGCCATAGGTCGTTGGCGGAGACGGTCGTCGCCGGTGAGGGTGTGGCGTCCTGGTGTAATGGCGAGCAGGGGCATAAGGAAGCGAGCTACGGAGCCTGCGTTTTCGCAGTAGTAGGTTCCGTTGCCGCCGCCGCTTTCGAGTTGGTCAAGAAGGGTACGCAGGAGGCGTGTGTCGCCCGAGGTGGAGAGCTTGTTAATGCGGAAGTGGCTTCCTGTAAGGTGGTTGAGCATGAGCCATCGGTTGCTCATGCTTTTGGATGCGGGCAAGTTGATGCGGAGGTCGTTGGTGTTCATTCGATGTTGTATTCTTTAAGCTTTCGATAGAGGGTGCGTTCGGAGATGTGAAGGTCGGCTGCGGCGAGTTTGCGGTTGCCGTTGCGGAGTTTGAGTGCAAGGGCGATAGCATCTTTTTCGCGTTCTTCGAGGGCGAGTTTTTCGTCTTCTATGATTTCAGGAGTAAGGAGTTCATCGGGTGGCTGATGGGTGGAGTAGGTAGTGGATGGGAGCGGAGTTTGCTGTTCTGGGAGGGATTGGCGGGTGGCTGGCCAGCGGTTGGCGGAGGGTTTGAGGTCGGCTATCATCTGGCGGAGATCGTTTATTTCCTGCCGCATTTCATTAATCATAAGCCCCATGGAGAGTGCTTTGAGGAGGAGTTCGCGGTCGGTGATTTGGGGGTTGGTGGTAGGGGTTGAGTCGGCGATGAGTGCTGGCATACGTTCAGTGGGGACAAATGGGAGATAGTTTTGGAGGATTTCGGGGGTGATGGTGCGTTCGGTTTCGACCACGGCGATTTGTTCGGTGATGTTTTTGAGTTCGCGGACGTTGCCGTACCAGGGATATTCGGTAAGGAGACGGCGGGCGGGTTCGGTGAGGACGATGGGGGGCATGTGGTATTTTTCGGCCACGTCGGAGGAGAACTTGCGGAAGAGGAGAGGTATGTCGTCGCGACGTTCGCGGAGGGGCGGGATGTAGATAGATATCTGGTTGAGACGGTAGTAGAGGTCTTCGCGGAAGCGGCCTTGGCGTGCGGCGGCGGCGATGTCAATGTTGGTGGCGGCTACGATGCGAACATCGATTTTCATGGCGTTGCTGCTACCAACGGGGATGATTTCGCCGTTTTCGAGCACACGGAGCAGTTTGACTTGCATTGCAAGTGGCAGTTCTCCGATTTCATCAAGGAATATGGTGCCACCATTGGCTTCTTCGAAGTAGCCTTTGCGGTTTTTGTCGGCTCCAGTGAAAGCTCCTTTTACGTGGCCGAAGAGCTCGCTTTCAATGGTGCCTTCTGGGATGGCACCACAGTTGACGGAGATGAGACCGTGTCCTTGGCGGACGTGTTTGCGGAGGCTATTTTCATGGATGATGCGAGAGAAGACATCTTTGCCGACACCGCTTTCGCCAGTGATGAGGATGGAGAGGTCGGTTGGTGCCACTTGGATGGCCTTGTTGAGGGCGAGCAGTAGGTGGGGGTCGTTGCCTATGATGTCGTAGCGTTGCTTGAGTTGCTGTATGTCCATGGGCTAATGGTGTTTAGGGCTGATGACGTAGCCGAGGGATGAACTGAGTTGTATTTCTATTTGCTTGTATTGCTGGAGTTGCATGAGGAGGGGGGCTTGTTGGTCGGAGGGGGCATTGCGAATCTCTTCACGCAGGTTGTCGATGTGCTGGGCTATGTAGACTTGCTTGAAGTGGTTGATGCTTTCAACGACATCCTTGAGGAGGTTGTCCTCGATGGTGGGTGTGAAGACTCCCTTTTTCTCCCACGATTCGCGCCAAATGGGGTTGTCATCGACCATGAGGGTGATGACGAAGGTGCGGAAGGTGGCATCATCGGTGTCGGTGATACGTGCAGGAGTGATGACACCTTGCAGGTCGAGCATAAGGGAGCATTGCTCAAGGATGCGTTGGCAGTAAGGATGGGTGAAGGATAGGTTTTCGGCACGGAGTTCGTTGATGATGGCCTCGGCTACGCTGACAGTTAATTCCTGCGGCTGGTCTCCAGTTGGGGGGACGAACTGGTGGAGCTGGTGATTGCCGTAGTTGAGAAGGAGGCGGACAAGGTGAAGCTCGGTAGGCGGTGGGGGAATGAGTGAAGGAGCAGCGGAAGGGATGGATTGAGTGGGCTGTGGCTCTTCGGTGGGGATCTCAGGAGGGGCGACAGACGGCTGTTGAGGTGCCCCTTCAGATTGCTGCTGTTTTTGCATTCCCTGGGCGATGGCTTTGCCAACAGCCGCGTAGAGGACATCCTCACTGACGCGGAGGAGCTGTGAGCATTGGCGGATGTATTCTGAACGTTCGAGGAGGTCGGAGACGAGGGCTATGGAGTGAGCGGTGTCGCTGACGAGGGAGGCTTTTTTGATGGGGTCGTTCTTGGCATCGTCAATGAGGACGCGGGTTTTGAAGAGGATAAAGTTGTCCTCGTGGGAGGCGAGGTAGTCTTGCAACTGGGTAGACCCATATTTTTGTGCATAACTATCGGGGTCTTCGCCATCGGGAAAGAGGACGAGTCGGACATGCATTCCTTCGGCAAAGAGAAGGTCTACAGCACGCAGAGCGGCTTTGATGCCCGCACTGTCGCCATCGTAGACCACAGTTACGTTAGGTGTATAGCGGTGGATGAGGCGAATTTGCTCAACGGTAAGCGAGGTCCCACAGGATGCTACGGTGTTTTCCACTCCCGACTGGTGCATCGATAGGACATCGATGTTGCCTTCAACAAGATAGCATTTATCGGCCTTGGCAATCGCCTGTCGGGCTTGGAAGAGTCCGTAGAGGATGCGGCTCTTGTTATAAATGTCGCTATCCGGCGAATTGACATATTTGGCAGCCTGTTTCCCACTACTCAGCACACGACCCGAGAATCCGAGCACACGACCCGAGACACTATAAATGGGGAACATAACGCGCCCGCGGAAGCGGTCGTAGATGCGCTGCTTGCCATTTTCATCCTTGAAGATGGTGAGACCAGTTTTCTCGAGGACGGCATCGCTATAGCCCTGTTTGCGGGCGTGGGCGGTGAAGGAGTCCCATTCGTCGAGGCAGTAGCCAAGGCCGAAGCGGCGGATGATGTCATCGGTGAGACCACGCTCATGGAAGTAGGCTAATCCTACGGCACGCCCCGTTTCGTCTTCGTAGAGCAAGCTGGCAAAATAGCGTTGGGCAAATTCGCTGACGTGAAAGAGGCCATCTCGCTCGGTCTGCCTCTCTTTCTCCTCGGGCGTCAGTTCTTTCTCCTTGATTTCGATGTGGTACTTATCAGCCAGCCAGCGAAGCGCCTCGGGGTAGGCATAATGCTCATGCTTCATGAGGAACTTGACCACATCGCCAGCCTCACCGCATCCGAAGCATTTGTAGATGCCTTTGGATGGGGAGACGTAGAATGAGGGGGTCTTCTCATTATGGAAAGGGCAGCATCCAATGTGGTTGGAACCACGCTTTTTGAGCGAAACGAAGTCGCCTACCACCTCCTCAATATGGGAGGCATCAAGTATGCGCTGTATGGTTTCGCGGTCTATCATTGCCTTTGGCGGTGGCGTTCGATAATATTAGTTGCAATTATTTGACCACCTCTACCACACCGCTGTGTTCGATGCTACCGTTGTAGCCTTTGGCCGTGAATCTATAGAAGTAGGAACCAGCAGGCATATCGGCGGGATCCCAGAAGTCGGTCTCTTTGGCAATGTTTTCCTTGTGGTAGACGCGTGCACCCCATTTGTTGTAGATGTCGAGGCTATTGATTAGGTAGCCCATCCCACCCACGAGGTTGAGGATAACGAAACGGTCGTTGATGCCGTCGCCATTGGGGGTTACCACGTTGGGGAACTGCAAGAAGTCGTTAATCACCAATATGGTACTCTCTGCCGTGTCGCGACAGTAGACGATATTGCCCGAGGGTGCAAGATTGTCTGAACGGGTGATGAGCCGCACGCTATAGTCGCCCGATACTTCGCCTGGGTTATTGTAGGTAGAAAAGTCGTATGAGGGATTTTCGTCGGTAAGGGTATGCACCGAGACGATGTTGTTGCGGTTATATTGTATTTCCCAGAAGTATTTAGTGGCCTCGGTACGGGGGTCTGTGCCATTGTAGAACTGTACGGTGGGGTTAAGCACCGATGGATAAGTGGGACTCCACGAGAAGGATGCCTCGGGCGTGGGGTAGACGGCCACGGTGCTGTCAAGGACTATCGAGTCTTTGCAGCCATCCGATGAGGTTACCACGTATTTCAGTGTGTAGATGCCATCGCTGTAGCTGTGCGTTGGGTTGGCGTCCAATGAATAGGTACCATCGCCGAAGTCCCATAGGTGAGATGCTGCATCGGCGGTTTGGTTGCGGAATTCAAGGGTCATAGGCGAGCAGCCTTCGAATGTGAAGGGGGTAGCAACGAAGCTCGGGTAAGGGTTGCTGCGTTGGCGGATGCTGATGGTGTCGCGTGTAACGCAGCTTTTGATGCCCTGTGTGTAGGTTACTTGGACGGCATAGCTTTTGTTTTCGCCGAGTTCGAGGTCAGTGGTGATTGTGGGAGTGGTCTGCCCTGTGGGTTGCCAAATGTAGTTGTAGTGAAGCTGCTCGGAGCGGCGGTCGGAGGCATCAAGCACTATCTGGTCGTTGCCGCAGAGGGTGGTGTCGTTGCCGAGCGAGGGGTGAGGCGACCAGTAGGAGGTAATGCTGGTGGTGGTATCCCACACGCAACCGAATTCATCGTAGATGTGGACGTTGAATGGAAACGTGCCAGCAGTGTCGGGTGTGAGGACATAAGCACTGCCTTTGACGAGGGGAAATGGATGGCTTACCGCACCATGGTAGCGTCCGAGGTCATCATAGTGGTGGTAGTGCGAGGAGGTGTCGGATTCCCATACGAGGCTGTCTATCCCCACTTCGTATTCGCAGACATCGGCATCAAGGTTGTTGATTTCAAGGCTCCAACCAAATACCCAGCCGTTGTCTTCTACCAAGCTGTCGCAGATTTCTATCTTCCACGTGCCGTTGAGCGGACATCCGATGAGCGAGGTGAAGTCGTCGGCGGGAATATAGTAGTTGCTTTTGCCTGCTCGGTCGGAGGAGTCGGTGGTGTTGATATTGACCAAACCAGCGGTTTCCCCTGCACGGTGGTAGCCCGAAGGGACAATATCGGGGGTGAAGTTTACGCCTGCATTGACTAATTGCCCGTTGGCAAGCCCCGACCCATTAGGAATTGTGGCGGAATTGGCTGGCACACCCGAGACGAGCGTGTAGCTTCCGTTGCGCGAGAAGCAGTAGTTCCAACCGCGTCCATAGTAGCTACTCTCGGTGCAGGGCGAGGCGGGGTTATCCCAGGAGCGAGCACTGCTTGTATCAACAGCTGTGTTGCTGTTTTGCACAGCCCTTCCACCGTAGGGAAGCCCCAAGTATCTGGCTTCGCCACCCCAAGTGCCTTCGGGGGCACCTATTCGCTGGGTAAAACTTTTTAGGTAAGCCTTCCCATGGCTGCTGGGACGACCCGCTTCGCCGTATGAGGGGCAGATGATGGCTATGCTCAAATCTCCAATGTAGGAATGTTCTATGTTGATGCAGATGGAGGCTATATCCTCTGGCGAGGTAATGGTTCTTCCATTGGGAAAACCCGTGAAGTCTAACTGGGATTCGTAGCATCCCTGCTGACACTGCGGGCCGTCGGGAATGAAGACGCGTATGCTGTCGGCCTTTGAACCCACCTCTTCGGTTACCACCCGATTCATGACCAACGTGGCATTGTTGCTGGAGTAGCTCATAGTAACCAGTACCGAATCATCGCTGCAGATTTCGTCAAGCCTATGGATGGTGCGCAGCGGATTGGAGGCGACCCGTACACGAGCCGTAGGAATCGTGTTGGACTGGCAACCTCGCTCGTCGGTTACCACAAGGCTCAAGTTGTAGCAGCGCACCTCGTTGTATTCATCGTAGCTGATGCTTGTTTTCCCGTTGCCTTCGATGGTAACGCCCTCCACACCAGTGTCCCATTTGAAACTGGAGGTGGAGTCGGTGGGGGTATACCAACCCGTGAAGTTGGTGTAGTCGCAGTGGGCGGTGAATATCACGCCGTCGCCTCGGCAGAGGTTCACGGCCTCGAAGGGGAGCGTGTCAATGATGGTATCCACAGTGCCGAGTGCCGTGTTTTCCACCGTCCGCATGACGGTATCGAAGAGGTGTTTGATGCTCGAGAATTCGTAGATTTTTCCCTCGCGGGTCTTGTAGTAGATGCTGTCGAGGTGGGGCGTGAGCGTCTCGCAGATAAGTTTGCAGCCTGCAAGGAGGCTGAACCCACCTCCTGTGGCAGGATCCCATGTTCCGCAGTCGCCACAGACTTTGAACCTCACCGTCAGGGCGTGCGCTGTATTGGAGGGCGAGGCATAGATGATGTAGGTGTGGGGCATGAAACTATTGCCCGTGGCGAACCAAAGCAGGGAAGCCGAGGTGTCGGCACCGTCGTAGACGAACAGGGTGTCGGGACAGGCTTCGCCATTGCGTTTGCGGCGGAAATCCAACTGTTCCACACTGAGCTGAAATCCGTAAGGTTGCTCACATTCGCCTGTGATGGTGATGTAGCGGTCGCTGATGCCCCCCGCAGCATAGGCACCGCCCGTTCCACCGTCATCGACTATTCGCGTGCCGTCGCGCGACACTTGGTGGCTCGTACCCGCCGAGCTTGCATCCAGCACCAGCACCTCTTGGCCGTGGAGCTGCATCAATCCAAGCACCAAGCACAGCCACAAGGCAACTCTCTTCGTATATGGGATTCTATCTTTGCTTAATTTCTTCGTCATCAGTATTGGAGTCTAACTTGCTGTCGGCCAAACGGCGCATTTCCACCACCGACCGCAGTACTAAATAAGGGTGAGCCGACCCAGGCGTTTCGAAGCATATCGTTACATCGTTGCGGCGATAACGCTTCTGAAAGTCGGCGAAGTTGTAGGCATAATAACTCATCGTGGAGAGGTCCACCTTGAAATCATCGGGCAGTGGCTCACCACTTTCTTTCTCTTTCACATCGGAGATGCGATACACATCCATGCCCCACGGCACCGTGTCGGCCTCGAAGAAAGCACTGCGGGCAAAGCGGCAATGCCAATCCAGCTTTTCTGCAGGGTAATGCTCCAACTCATCTGCATCATAGTCGAAGTAGGGCAAGAGTATCTCTCGGCAGTTCTGTGCCGATGCCCCAACAATCCCCCAAAGGCCGATTGCGAATAGCAATATATGTATCCCGTTTCTCATTCGCTTACGCACGTTTCCTCAAGTGGTTGATTAATGCCATCAGCAGTCCCAGCGCGAGGAAACCGCCAGGAGGCAATATCATCATCAGCATGCCGTCGGCGCCACCAATAAGCGAGTGTCCAAAGAAACAGCCTGTACCCAGCAACTCGCGCACTATACCCAAGAGGGTCAGTGCCCAGGTGAAACCCAACCCCATGAAGAGCCCGTCAAGTGCCGACTGCCCCACGTTGTTCTTCGAGGCAAAGGCTTCAGCACGACCCAGCACAATGCAATTCACCACTATCAGCGAGATGAACAATCCCAAGCTGTCGTAGAGTCCTGGCAGGTAAGCCTTCATCACCATTTCCACCATCGTAACAAACGAGGCAATGATCACGATAAACGCCGGTATACGCACCTTGTCGGGTATCACGCTTTTGAGCAGCGAGATAACCATATTCGACATCAGCAGCACAAACGTCGTGGCCAGTCCCATGCTCAATCCGTTGAGGGCCGAGGTGGTGGTGGCCAGTGTGGGACACATGCCGAGTATCAGCACCCATGTGGGGTTCTCCTTGATGAGGCCGTTTTTGATGATATCTTTTGTCTTCATAATTCAATCCTCCCTATATTCCCTATTGGTTGCACTGCGCTGCAATGGCGGCAGCCTCGTTCACTATGCCGAGGAAGGCACGCGAGGTGATGGTGGAGCCGCTGATGGCATCCACATCGCCCCCGTCTTTCTTCACCTTCAATTCTCCGCTCCGTCCAATGATGTCGCCCTTGCCACCTTTTTGGAACCACTGGTCGGCCTTGGCACCGAGGCCGGGTGTCTCATGCGTTTCAATCACCTGGTAGCCACACACCTTGCCCTCGGCATCAAATCCCACCATCAGCTGCAGGTGGCCGCCGAATCCTTTGTCGCTTCCAGCCTCCACGGCCGTACCCACTACCCTGCCCTCGCTGTCGGTAGCCACATGGCATGTGTAGCCTTCCACAATGCGATCCTCCACATTCTTGAACGCGGGCAACACTGCGCCGACGGCATCTTTTATCTTGGCCGTCTTGGCCTGCTCTATCGGCTCTTTTGTGATAGCGTTGAGAGCGGCCAATATCGCCGCAGCTACCAGTGCAATAGCCGTCAGCGAGACCACCATGTTGGGCAATGTCGATTGTGCTTTCTTCGCCATAATTCTCAATCCTTGGTTCTCAATTTTCAATTCTCAATTCTCAACTCGCGAATCGCCTCGGTTTGCACCAGCGGTTGAGCAGCGGCGTTACGCTGTTCATAATCAGTATCGCGAAGCTTACGCCCTCTGGGTAGGCTCCCCAGTTGCGGATGACGATGGTCAGCAGTCCGCAGCCACAGCCGAATATCAGCTGCCCCGACTTGGCCATCGGCGAGGTTACCATGTCGGTAGCCATGAAGCAGGCTCCGAGCATGATGCCACCCGTGAGGATGGTCATCATCGGATCCATATACTGCTGCGGGTCTATCCACCACAGCACAGCACTCATCGCCAGTGCCGTGCCGATGAAGGCTACTGGGATATGCCAGCTGATGATTTTTTTCCAGAGCAGGTAGGCTGCACCGATCAGTATGGCCAGCGCCGACACCTCGCCCATCGAGCCTCCGATGTGTCCCAGCAGGGCATCCCAGTAGCTCACTCCCGCAAGCTGTCCCTCCTTGAAGGCGGCCAGCGGAGTGGCTCCCGAAGCCACATCGAACTGCATCGGGAACAGCCCCTCGGCCACAGGCCAAGTGGTCATCTGCACCGGGAACGAGATGAGCAGGAACACCCGCCCCACCAGCGCGGGGTTGAACGGGTTCTTGCCCAAGCCGCCGAAGGCCATCTTGCCGATGCCTATGGCCACCAGCGCCCCAATGACCACTATCCACAGCATGCTCACCGTGGCCGGCACGTTGAAGGCCAGCAGCAGACCAGTAACCACCGCCGAGCCATCTCCTACGGTGGTCGGCACCTTGAGTATGTACTTTTCTATCAACCACTGGAACAGCACGCAGCTGGCCACGCTCACCACGGCCACCAGCAATGCGTTCAGCCCAAAATAGGCTATCGCACAAAGCAGTGCCGGCACCAATGCCAAATTGACGCGCCACATGATTCGCCGTGTCGATTCATCGCTATGCACATGGGGCGACCCCGATATTTTCATTAGGTTCATGACCTTCGTTTTTAGTCTTTACTTATCGCTTGTCTCCTATCTACCTATTTCTTGGCGGCCATCAGGGCGCGCACTTTGTTCTTGCCGAGACGTATCTCGTCGGTCAGCGGCTTGCATGCCGGGCAGCTGAAGAAGCAGCACCCGCACTCGATGCAATCCAGTATGTTGTGCACCCGTGCCTCCTCGAAGCGTCCCCCTTTGACCAATGCCGAGAAGAGGTAAGGCTCCAACCCCATCGGGCAGGCGTCCATGCACTTGCCGCAGCGTATGCAGGCCGTCTCCGGCTGCCGCCGCGCCTCGCGCTCGCCGATGACCAGCACACTGGCGTTGCCCTTCACCGTTGGTGCATCGAGGTTTACCACCGCCTTGCCCATCATCGTGCCACCGCTGATGACCTTACCCGTAGTCTCGGGCAACTCGCCTATCGAGTGGCGAATGATCTCGTTGTAGGTAGTGCCTATGCGCACCAGGTAGTTGTGCTGGCTGGGAAGTTCCTTGCCCGTAACGGTCAGTATGTTTTCAATCAACGGCTT
Source organism: Bacteroidales bacterium (assembly GCA_017455205.1). Lineage (GTDB taxonomy): Bacteria > Bacteroidota > Bacteroidia > Bacteroidales > P3 > Colimorpha. The sequence continues at coordinate 11,756 of JAFTBM010000015.1, read as the reverse complement.
GTTTTTCTGCACCGCCTCATACACCGCAAAGCACGTCCCTACGTTGCTCACCACGCACCCCGCGTCGATCGGCAGCTTGCCGCTCGGCACGCGCCGCCCCGTAACGGCTTGGATGAGCTGCTTTTCGGCACCCTGTGGGTACTTCACCCGCAGCGGCACCACCTCGATGCCTTCAAACGTGGCCGCCATCTGCGTCATCACGCTGATGGCCTGCGGCTTGTTGCTCTCGATGCCCACGTAGGCTTTCACCCCGCCCAGTGCCGTGCGCAGGATGCTGATGCCAACGCATATCTCCTCCGCATGCTCGAGCATGACGCGCAAGTCGCTCGTCAAGTAAGGCTCACACTCGGCAGCGTTCACCACCAGGTAGTCGGCCTTCTTGCCTTCGGGAATGCTGTATTTGATGTGGGTGGGGAAGGTGGCACCGCCAAGCCCCACCACACCTTTCTCTTTCAGCTTGGCCACTATCTCGGCTGCCGTGAGCGCACACTCGCGCTTGACCTCCGCCGTGCGGTCTATCTCCTCCATCCACTCGTCGCCCTCCACGGCGATGTACACCGCAGGCTTGGGTTGCCCAAAGGCATCCTTGCAGGTGTCCACTTTCAGCACCGTGCCACTCACGGGCGAATGCACATTGGCACACATAAAAGCCTGAGCCTCGCCGATGAGCTGTCCCACCTTCACCCTCTCGCCTTTCTGCACCACCGGTGTGGCAGGTGCACCGAGGTGCTGGTTCATCAGCACAGCCACCTGACTGCCCACAGGCATCACCTCTATCGGTGCCTCGTTGGATATCTTATTCTCTTCGGGGTGGACACCACCCATCTTGAATGTCTTCATCGCTGTTGTCCTGTTTCGTTATCCCACCGTTTCTCTTTCCTATTCCGCTTTCACTGCCGCCGCTGCAGGGGCTTCCGCCACCTTCGCCGCCTCTGGCTTCACCGCTGGCGCGGGAAATCCCACATCGCGTATAGCACCCGTTGGGCATTCCACCACGCACTTGCGGCAGGCGATGCACTTCGTGTGGTCAATATACGAGAGGTTGCCCTCCACCGCAATGGCTCCCACCGGGCACACTTTCTCGCACTTGCCGCAGCCGATGCAAGCATTGGCACAGGTCTTCCGCGCCGCTGCACCTTTCTCGCGGTTGATGCATTCCACGTATACTCGGCGGTCTTTCCGACCCTTGTGCCGCAACTCTATCACCCCACGCGGACAGGCTTTCACACAGGCTCCGCAGGCGGCACACCGCTCGGCATCCACCACCGGCACACCACGCCCCTCATCCATCACGATGGCCTCGAACTGGCAGGCCGCCACGCAGTCGCCGCAACCCAGGCAGCCGTTGGGACAGCCGCTCTCGCCACAATAGACCGTCGCCTCGAAAGCGCAGCTGCGCAAGCCATCGTAGTGCGAAAGCCGCTTGCCAGCGCAATTCGAGGGGTTGCACCTGACCACCGCCACCAGCGGTTCGCCCTGCTCCACCGCGCAGCCCAGCAGCTCTGCAATCCGCGCCGCCACGGCATCGCCCCCAGGCGCACACCGCAGGCCGTCCAAGCTGCCCTGCGCTACGCACGCCTCGGCAAAGGCTCGACAGCCAGCTTTGCCACAACCGCCACAATTGGCCCCTGGCAATGCCTCGGCCACCTCGTCAATCAGCGGGTCTTCCACCACCTTGAACTTCTGCGCCACGAAATAGAGTATCACGGCAAAAAGCACTCCCAGCACGCCGAGAACCGCCACTGCCACGATGATTTGCTGACTCATATTGCCTTCTTTTTGTTTTAAGATTTCTTTGCCTTTTGCTATCCATGCCCTCGCCCGCGCACCCGCACTCCCCTACCCTTTCCTTCCACAATGCTAATCCACAATCATTTACCCACACTCCACCTCGCATCCTACGCACACACTTATAGGCTGCAAAAATACAAACAATGCTCCAATAAAGCAAATTTTTTTTTCCACAAGCAGCTGTTAGTGCCGCCCATACTCCCTCCACGCAGTTTTCTCTCCCCCATTCCGCCACCCCTCTGCTTACCCCGCGACACCCTCCGTCTGCCCTTTTGCCTTCACCTTAGCACCATCCCCGCCCCCTACCCCCATCCGCCCCGTATCCTCACCGCCCGGATACGGACTTGATACGGAGCGGATACGGAGCGGATACGGAGGGGATACGGAGCGGGTGCTATGGGGAGAGTATTAAAGTGTTGATAGTCTGATAATTAGATATTTTGATTGTTTTAAGAATAGTGATTGTCAGCTATTTATGAACGCAGATTAAAGCGTTGGTTGATGTTTTTGAGATGGATTTGGAATGGGCATAGGGGTACTGGCCGAGGAAAAAATGTCTGCTTTGGGGTGCATGGAAGATTTCGGCATGTGAAAAGGCAGCGGCCATAGCGCACCCGCTGTAGGGCGGAGGCTATGGCCGCTGCGAGGAGTTTTTTGCCGAAGGGTCAGCCGCGAGAAGTCGGGGGAGTGGTCGGTTGGTCTTTAGGGTTGTAGAAGACGAACTGGCCGTCGATGACATCGATGATGATGGTGCCACCGCTGTGGATTTTGCCTTCGAGCAGCTGGCGACTCATCTCGTTGAGTATCTCGCGCTGGATGACGCGCTTGACGGGACGGGCACCCATGGCGGGGTTGTAGCCGATGTCGGCGATGTGGGCGATGGCCTCGTCGGTGGCGGAGATGGTGATGTCGTTCTGCTCGAGCAGGTTGGAGAGTTGGCGGAGCTGGATGCGGACGATGTCGCGTATCTGTGCAGGCGTGAGGGGTTGGAACATGATGATGTCGTCAATACGGTTGAGGAACTCGGGTCGCACCTGCTGCTTGAGCAGCTCCATGACGGCGTTGCGCGCCTCGTCGAGTTCGTAGGCCGAGGGGTTGGTAGTGCCTTCCAGTTTTTCGCGGATGATGTCGGAGCCGAGGTTGGAGGTCCTGATGATGAGGGTGTTCTTGAAGTCGCAGGTGCGTCCCTTGTTGTCGGTCAGGCGACCGTCCTCGAGCACTTGGAGGAGGATATTGAAGACGTCGGGGTGTGCCTTTTCGATTTCGTCGAAGAGGACGATGGAGTAGGGTTTGCGTCGGACGGCTTCGGTCAGCTGACCGCTCTCGTCGTATCCCACATATCCCGGAGGTGCCCCGATGAGTCGGCTGACGGTGTGGCGCTCCTGATATTCACTCATATCGATACGCACCATCATGTTCTCGTCGTCGAAGAGCACTTCGGCCAGGGCACGGGCAAGCTCGGTTTTGCCGACGCCCGTGGTGCCGAGGAAGAGGAAACTGCCGATGGGACGTTTGCCATCGCTCAATCCTGCGCGGTTGCGGCGGACGGCGTTGGCTATCTCGCTGATAGCCTCGTCCTGTCCGACCACACGGCGGTGTAGCTCGTCTTCGAGGTGGAGCAGGCGTTCACGCTCGCTTTGGAGCATTCGGGTGACGGGGATGCCCGTCCACTTGCTGACCACCTCGGCTATCTGTTCGCTGTCCACCTCCTCGTTGATCATGGCGTTGTCGGCCTGCATCTCTTTGAGGGAGGCTTTCAGTTTTTCGACGTGGGCTTCAGCCTCTTTTATTCGACCGTAGCGCAGTTCGGCCACACGCCCGTAGTCGCCCGAGCGCTCGGCTTGTTCGGCCTCGAACTTGAAGCTTTCGATATTCTTCACCTCGGCCTGGATTTCCTCCACCACGCTCTTTTCGTTCTGCCAGCGGGCCTTCATCTGGTCGCGCTGTTCGCGCAGCGAGGCAAGCTCCCTATCGATTTGGGCTATCTTGTCCTGGTCGTTCTCGCGCTTGATGGCTTCGCGTTCGATTTCGAGCTGACGGATTCGGCGTTCGATTTCGTCCAGCTCCTCGGGGACAGAATCGATTTCCAAGCGGAGCTTGGCGGCGGCTTCGTCGATGAGGTCGATGGCCTTGTCGGGGAGGAAGCGGTCGGAGATATAGCGGTGGGAGAGCTCGGCGGCGGCGATGATGGCCTCGTCCTTGATGCGCACGCGGTGGTGGACTTCGTAGCGCTCCTTGAGTCCGCGGAGGATAGAAATCGTGTCGGGCACCGAAGGTTCGTCGATCAATACGCTCTGGAAGCGGCGTTCGAGGGCTTTGTCCTTCTCGAAATACTTTTGATATTCGGCCAAGGTGGTGGCCCCGATGGCGCGCAGCTCACCACGGGCGAGGGCAGGCTTGAGGATATTGGCGGCATCCATTGCCCCTTCGCCACCGCCAGCACCGACGAGGGTATGGATTTCGTCGATGAAGAGGATGATTTCGCCGTCGGCCTCGCTCACCTCACGGATGACGCTCTTGAGGCGCTCCTCAAATTCGCCCTTATACTTCGCACCTGCAATGAGGGCACCCATATCGAGGCTGTAGATAGACTTGCTTTTCAGGTTTTCGGCCACATCGCCGCTGACGATACGTTGGGCAAGTCCCTCGGCGATGGCCGTTTTGCCGACGCCAGGTTCGCCGATGAGGATGGGGTTGTTCTTGGTGCGGCGGCTGAGGATTTGGAGCACACGGCGTATCTCCTCGTCGCGCCCGATGACTGGGTCGAGCTTGCCTGCCTGGGCCAGCTGGTTGAGGTTTTTGGCATACTTGCCGAGGGCGTTCATCGTCTGCTCTTGGTTTTGGCTGGTAACCTTGCTACCTTTGCGCAAGTCGGCGATGGCGGCGAGGAGGTTTTTCTCGCTGGCGCCAGCATCTTTGAGGAGCTGACTGGTGCGATCGCGCCCTGCAAGGAGACCGAAGAGCAGGTGTTCGACGCTGACAAATTCGTCGCCCATCTTGTTGGCACGCTGCTGTGCGGCCACGAGGGCTTGGTTGGCGTCGGAGCTGAGGTAGACCTGTCCGCCACTGACGCGGGGCATGGCTGCCAGCTGCTCGTCGACTTGCTGGGTCAGGCGTGGGAGATTAACTTCCATTTTCTTCAGAAGATAGGGCACCACATTCTCGTCCTCCGAGAGCAGACCCTTGAGCAGGTGGGCAGTCTCGAGGGCAGGGTGTTGGCCGCCTACGGCAATCTCCTGCGCCTTCTGCACCGCCTCCTGGGCTTTGATGGTGAAATTATTCAGGTTCATAACAGAGGGTATTTAATGTTAGACTTGCATTTGTTTTCTCCTCAAAGCCAAACAATAAGCATACCAAGAGGAAAGGGACTGACATTTTGTCAGTTCATAGGTAGGATTTGAATGTAAACAGCTGAAAAAGCTAATGTAGCAACTGGCAAGTGGGGGAAGAAAGGGAGAAGATGAGAAAATAATTTGTGCGTGATAGGTTTTATTTTGTACCTTTGCAGAAGGAAAAATCAAATTCAAACCCAAGATATGGCAGAGAACCAAATAGTTAAGAAAGAAGATATCGTTGTCCGCTTTGCGGGCGACAGTGGCGACGGTATGCAGCTCAGCGGCACCCTCTTCTCGGACGCATCGGCTCTTACGGGCAACGACATAGCCACGTTTCCCGACTATCCCGCCGAGATACGTGCGCCGCACAACACCATCGCTGGCGTCAGCGGCTACCAAGTGCATGTGGGCAACCATATATATAGTAGTGGCGACAAGTGCGACATACTGGTGGCCATGAATCCTGCCTCGCTCAAGAGCAACCTCAAATGGGCCAAACGGGGCGCCACGGTGATAGTGGATATCGACACATTCACCGAGGAGGCTATGGGCAAAGCTGGCTACACTGCCGACCCGTTCACCGATGAAATGGAACGAGCCTACACCATAATTAAAGCTCCCATCACCAGCTTCACCGAGAAGATTGGTGAGGCACAGGGCGTGGACAAGAAGACCACCGATAAGAGCCGCAATATGTTTGCACTGGGCATCATCTTCTACGCCACCCACAAGACCCTCGACCACACCTTCGCCTACCTTGAGCGCAAATTTGCCAAAAAGCCTGCAGTCATCGCCCTCAACAAGGCCGTTTTGACCGAAGGCTACGAATATGCCGACAAGCTGGAGGTCATCCACTCCCACATCTTCGAGGTGGCACATGCCGAGATGCCTAAGGGGCGCTACCGCAACATCACGGGCAATGTGGCCACGGCATGGGGCTTGCTGGCTGCTGCCGAAAAGAGTGGTCGCCGCCTGTTCCTCGGTTCCTATCCCATCACCCCCGCCACCGACGTCATGGTGGAGCTGGCCAAGCACAAGAGCCTTGGCGCACGCGTGTTCCAGGCCGAGGACGAGATAGCTGGCATCTGCTCCGCTATCGGAGCGAGCTATGCCGGCGCACTGGCCTGCACCTCGACTTCGGGGCCAGGATTGAGCCTCAAAAGCGAGGCACTGGGGCTGGCGGTGATGACCGAGCTGCCACTGGTGGTAGTGGATGTGCAACGCGGTGGTCCCTCGACGGGTCTGCCCACCAAGACCGAGCAGAGCGACCTTGTGCAGGCACTCTACGGTCGCAACGGCGAGGCTCCGCTGATAGTGGTGGCTGCTTCGAGTTCGGCCAATTGCTTCTACTGGGCTTTCGAGGCCGCCAAGCTGGCCCTGGAGCACATGACCCCTGTCATCCTGCTCACCGATGGCTACCTTGGCAATGGCAGCCAGCTCTTCCGCATCCCTTCGATGAAGGATATGCCCGAGATTAAACCGCGCTTGGCCACACCGGGCGACCCCGACTATCGCCCCTTCCGCCGCGACGCCGAGACGATGGCTCGCCTGTGGGCACTGCCCGGGATGGAAGGTCTGCGCCACCGCGTGGGTGGATTGGAGAAATGCCCCGATGGTCCGCTCAGCACCGACCCCGAAAACCACGCCTTGATGGTGCACAACCGCCAAGAGAAAGTAGACCGCGTGGCTAACTACATCCCTGAACAAAAAGTGGAAGGCGACCCCGATGCCGAGTTGCTGGTAGTGGGCTGGGGTGGCACTGCGGGTGCACTCACCCTCGCCGTGGAAGAGATGAACAACGAAGGCACTCCAGTGGCCTACACCCACTTCAACTACATCAGTCCCTTGCCCAAGAACACTGGCGAACTGCTGCGCCGCTACAAGAAGATAGTGGTCTGCGAACTCAACAGCGGCCAGTTTGCAGGATGGCTGCGAAGCCACTTCCCCGAATGTCCCATGACGCAGTACAACAAAATCATGGGTCTCCCCTTCGAAGTGGGCGAGCTGAAAGCAGAGTTCCGCCGACTGCTGGGAAAATAGGATAGCAAAAGCACAATCAACATTGGCAGATAAAGTCAGCAAAACACAAAGACAATGATGGAAAAACACTTTGTACCGAAAGCGGACGTTGAATATACAAAAGCAGACTTCACGAGCGACCAGATGGTGAAATGGTGTCCCGGTTGTGGCGACCATGCCATCCTGGCAGCCCTACTGGCCACCTTCCCCAAGTTGCACATCAAGAAGGAGAATATCTGCATGGTAAGTGGCATCGGCTGCTCAAGCCGTATACCTTATTATGTAGACACCTACGGTTTTCACAGCATCCACGGGCGAGCCTGCGCGGTAGCTACGGGAGTGAAACTGGCCAACCCAGCATTAAGCGTGTGGGTCAATATGGGCGACGGCGATAGTATGGCCATCGGTGGTAACCACTTGATACATGCCGTCCGCCGCAACCAAGACCTCAACATCACCATCTTCAACAACGAGATTTACGGCCTGACCAAGGGTCAGTACAGCCCCACAACCAAGTTCGGCCAAATCACCAAGACCTCGCCCTACGGCACCATCGACTACCCCTTCAACCCAGGCGAGTTGGTGATGGGTGCACAAGGGACATTCTTTGCCCGCACGCTTGACTGCGTACCCACGCTTTCGACCGACTGCATGACACGTGCTGCCCAGCACGATGGCTGCTCGGTGGTGGAGGTGCTGCAGAACTGCGTCATCTTCAACGACAAAGCCCATGCAGCCATTACCGACCGCGCCGTGCGCGACGACCGCACCATAGTACTCGAACACGGCAAACCGATGCTCTTCGGAAAAGAGAAGAACAAAGGATTGCGGTTCAACGGTCGGCAGCTTGAAGTGGTAACCCTCGGCGAGAACGGCATCACGATAGACGATATCATGGTGCACGACGAGACCACCGAAGACACTGGCATCCACATGATGCTGGCACACATGGGTGGCGACTTGCCGGTGGCATTGGGCGTAATACGCAACGTGAAGAAAGTGAGCTACACCCAGCTCTACGAGGAGCAGATGGAAGAGCAGATGGAGCAAGGGAAGTACCACAACATGGATGAGCTACTCAACAGCGGCGACACTTGGGAGGTGTAAAGTTTGCTCGGCGTTAGATACACCCTCAAAACAAAGATACTCCAACTCACGAATGCACCAACCCCATGCTGGTTAAGACATACGGTAGCGCCATCGTTGGCGTAGTAGCGGAGATGGTTACCGTTGAGGTCAATGCCGCACCTGGCGTGGGGTTCAGCATGGTGGGGCTTCCCGATAGTGCTATCAAGGAGAGCGGTCAGCGAGTTTCCACGGCTTTCTCGGTCTCGGGGCTGAAAGTACCCAACCAGCGGTTGCTGGTCAATTTAGCTCCAGCCGACCTCAAAAAAGAGGGGACGGCCTACGACCTCACTATTGCCCTCGGCATCCTCGGAGCCGTGGGAGGGGTGAAAGCCGACGAATTGTCGCACTACGTCATCATGGGTGAGCTTGGCCTTGACGGCAGTCTGCGTCCCATCAAAGGCGTCCTCCCCATCGCTATCGAAACGCGCAGGCGAGGCTATCGAGGGCTAATCATCCCCTCGGCCAACGCCCGCGAAGCAGCCATCGTGGAGGGAATCACAGTCTACGGAGTTGATTCGCTGCGGCAAGTGGTGGACTTCTTCAACGGCACCAGCGAACTCACACCTACGGTGGTGGATGCCCGTGCCGAGTTTGCGCGTTCACTCAACCATTATGAATACGACTTCGCCGATGTCAAAGGGCAGGAAAGCGTCAAACGCAGCCTCGAAATAGCTGCTGCTGGTGGTCACAATGCTATTATGATAGGTCCTCCAGGCAGCGGTAAAACCATGCTGGCCAAACGTCTGCCAAGCATTCTTCCACCGCTCACCCTCGACGAAAGCCTTGAGACCACACAGATACACTCGGTGGCAGGACTGATGCGCAGGGAGGACTCGCTGATACCCGTCCGCCCGTTCCGTGCTCCGCACCATACGGTGAGCGACGTGGCGTTGGTGGGAGGCGGAGTGAACCCCAAGCCGGGAGAAATCAGCCTAGCACACAACGGCGTACTCTTCCTTGACGAATTGCCCGAATTCAAGCGAACCGTACTGGAGGTGCTCCGCCAACCTATGGAGGAACGCCGCATCACCATCAGCCGTGCCAAGCTGACGCTTGAATACCCTGCCTCGTTTATGCTCATTGCAGCTATGAACCCCTGCCCGTGCGGTTACTATAACCATCCGACGGAGGAGTGCACCTGTGCCGCAGGTGCCGTGCGCCGCTACCTTAACAGAGTCAGTGGTCCGCTGATGGATCGCATAGACCTACATATTGAGGTAACCCCAGTCCCTGTGTCGCAACTCAACAGCATGGAAGTAGGGGAAAGCAGTGCTACCATCCGTGAAAGAGTACTTGCCGCACGTGCCATCCAGACCGAACGCTTCCGCTCTGCACCTGGCATCCACTGCAATGCCCAAATGAACAGCCGACAGACCCGCGAGTACTGCGCTTTGGATGACAACTGCCGACAGATTATGGAACACGCTATGAACCGCCTCGGCCTCTCTGCACGTGCCTACGACAGAATCTTGCGCGTCAGCCGCACCATAGCCGACCTCAACGCATCTTCCACCATCCAGCCCATCCACCTACAAGAAGCCATCACCTTCCGCTCCCTTGACCGCGACAACTGGGGTCGCTAACCACTCCCCCACCCCGCCCCTCACAGAAAACGGCTTCGCCACCATCCCACCACACATCATTCGCTATAGGCATCCCTAACTTTCCTCTTCAATAAGGGAAACATAGTGTATGAAAATCCACTTCCATCGGCCAATTATCACCCGAAAAATGCACTTCAATTTAAGGCGGAGAGTAAAAATATTCGATACACTAAATGCTGATAACTTGAACAATACGTAATTAAAATCGAACCAAAAGAAAAAAAAATTGGCCAATTGGAAAAAGAAACGTACCTTTGCACCCGATTTCAAGCCGATAGATACACCCAATCGGCGAGAAAAATGAGAGTGTCCTATGGTGTAACGGTAGCACATCTGACTCTGGATCAGCTTGTCTTGGTTCGAATCCAGGTAGGACAACAGCATGAAAACCAATTAACTAAAAATTGGTTTTCTTTTTTTATCCTTTTAATACGGAAATACTATAGTACATGCGTTTATAACCTTCATCCCCAATCGGTCATTAGAAGCGATTGGATATTATGAGGCAGACTAAAATGGTCAATCCTGCAAAATAATCCTGGGTCTTCAAGGAACGCGCAAGATAGAGAATGTGTTTGTCTTTTGCCTTGGCGAAATAGGCTGGATTAGAGAGCAGTTCGTAGCAGACGGCCTTGAGGAACTGTTTTTGGAGCGAGTTGATGACATCTGTTTCATCTATTATCCAGCAGCTTGGGGGTGTTGCCCACCTCCTGCCTCACCATCACGATTCTGTGTGGTGCTTCCCACGTGTCGGCATAGTCGGTGGCCTCGGCTATTTCCAGACCATTGTCCACCTCACCCACACCTTGTTGAGTGTCAGGGTATATTTGATTTTCGGAACAAAGCGGCAGGCTACTATGTATTTGAACGGTTTCCCCTCAAGGCAGTCAAGTATCCCGCCCGAGAAAAAACCGCTGTCCATCCGTATTAGGCCGACCCGCTTGCCACCCATATGGGAGAGCGTGTCTTCCAGGAAGGAGTGGTAGTTGGTGGCGGCCGACGTGTTGCCTGGACGCAGCCTGTAGCTGGCTATCACCTAATAGCCGACACATACGCAAGTATGGGATGGTGGGGATTCCTTCCGGGTCGCTTGGGGTTGTAACCCTTGGCCACCCATTCTTGCTCTCCTTCTCGCACCATCACGGTTGATTCAAAGTCAAGCGTATAGCTGTCGAAAACAAACTGGCGGAAGAACCACTCGTACAACTGCCCGAACACCAGATAGTTGATGGCTTGCGTAAACTTGTTGAAGTATCGCTGGTAGGATCTGTCTTCCCTCCTACCATCTCCCGCAAAACATTGTCGTACCGCACCACATCAAGCTGTCCAAAACAGTTTGCACCACACCACACACCGTCGAACAGTCCCTGTATCAGCTGCCACGGCTTGTACCCCCAGTTCTACCCATGTTTCGGCATCCCTGCCTGCTGCAACTGCTGCTCGAAACCACATCGCCCGAGCATTTTGAAGAACAGAGACAACCCTCCAAAAGGGGTGAACTCCTTGTCTACAAACTTTATTTAAGCGTCCAAAACCATTTTCAACGAGTAACGCAGGTCGTAAAATTACCAAATAGTAATAACTTATGTAAATAAATCGCTCAAGTGCAATAATCGACTGGTTTTTTCGTTAATTTGATATGGGAGAGCAAAAACACACAGCAGAAAGCATCATGGCATTGGTGGAGCAGCTGCCAATCGTTGAGCGTGTCCGTTTCCAGAAACTGTTCAAGGACGCTCCCGAAAAGGTGATGGGGATAGAAGAGTATCTGGAGGAGCAGCGATTTGCGGGAGGGCGTGTTTGCCCGATTTGCGGAGGCACGCATGTGCAGCGCAACGGGAGACGGCCCAACGGGAGTCAGAAGTATATGTGCAAGGAT
>JAFTBM010000014.1 GCA_017455205.1 Bacteroidales bacterium | reverse complement strand
TTTCTCCTGGCTTGAGAAGTGCAGAAGACTCACATCGGATTTCGAGTTCTTCTCTAATTCTCTACAGGCTATGGTACAACTGGCTTTCATCAGGCTTATGCTTAACAGATTTATTGTATAAAATCAAAACAGTTTCTTATAGTTTTTTATTGTTTATCTCTTTCCTCGAGCCACCATCTCTTGCGCAATGTAGGAAGCCACATCATCGGCATACGTGTTGGCACCAAACCCTGCATCGTAGCCAAGCTCTTTGGCCAATTCGTGGCTGATGCGAGGCCCACCACATACCAGGATGATTTTATCCCTCAATCCCTCGGCTTCCAGCATCTCTACCAGTTCGGTCATGTTCTTGATATGCACATCTTTCTGTGTAACCGTCTGCGACACCAGCAGGGCATCGGCTTTCAACTCTATGGCTTTGGCAATAAACTCTTCATTGGGTACTTGCGAACCGAGGTTGTAGGCATCTATCATGTCGTAGCGCTCCAGTCCGTAGTGGCCAGCATAGCCTTTCATGTTCATGATGGCGTCAATGCCCACTGTGTGGGCATCCGTCCCAGTCGAGGCTCCCACGCACACTATCTGCCTCCCGATGTGTTCCTTGATGTACTCATCGCACTCCTTCATCTCCATCGTGGTGCTTTCCACTTTCGGCACGTGTATCGTGGTGTAATCCACCGTGTGCGTCAGCGACCCGTAGCAGTTCATGAAGCAAAAGCCTGCGGTAAGCTCTTTTTGGTAGACCACCAGCGGGTTTTCCAGCCCCATCTTGCGCAGCAGTTGCTTGGCGGCCTCTTCGGCCTCGGCACCAGCGGGGACGGGCAGGGTGAAACTGAGCTGCACCTTGCCATCGTTCATGGTGTCTCCGTAGGGCTTTATCTTGGTGAGGTCGAGGGTTTTGTCGTAGTCCTTCGCCTCCATCGAATACAATCCTTCGCTCATCTCTATTTCTTACCTTTCATCAGTTCGACAAACGGGTTGCGGTAGTGCTCGCCCTTGAGCGTTACGCCGTCGAGGCCTTTGCCTCCGTTGCGCGGGCGCTTGACGTTGGCAAAGATGCCTTTCTCCAGTGCACTGAAGAGGCCCTCGCTCTCCATCTCTTCCAGCAGGCGGGTGGCATCGCCCAGCACCTTCTGCGCCCTCTGGCGTATGATGCCGCCCTCGCGGAATTCCACCTCCTCGCCGATGTCCTTCATGTTGCCGAAGATGTATTTGGCGTTCTCGATGCTCAAGTAGCGGTCGCTCATGAAAGGGGTGTGGATGGCCTCGGTGGGCATGCCCAGCAGCTGCAGCCCCTGGTGGGTCCACTGGCCGATGATGTTGAAGAGGGCATCCTGTATGTGCCCGCGGAAGATGTTGCCAGTCATGAACTTGGTGGGCGGCATATACTTCAAGGGGGCGTTGGGGAATATCTCGCGCAGCATCTGGGCTTGAGCCAGCTCGTAGAGAAAACCATTCTCCAGTGCAGGATCCATCTCAAAGGCATGGCCGAGTCCCTGCTGCTCCTCGGGCAGGCCAGCCATGAGGGCAAGCTGCTCGTTGATGAAGTCGGATGCCAGCACGGTGTGGGCCTCCTCGAATGCGTCGGCTGTGGTCAGGTAGTTGTCCTCGCCAGTGTTGATGATGACACCTGCAAAGCCGTTGATGATGCGGCTGAAGTACTGATCTATCAGCGTCCTCTGCATGTTGATGTCGCGGAAGAGGATGCCGTAGAGGGCATCGTTGAGCATCACGTCGAGCCCTTCGAGGGCCCCCATGGCGGCTATCTCGGGCATGCAGAGCCCCGAGCAGTAGTTGCAGAGGCGGATGTAGCGCCCCACCTCTTCGCCCACCTCGTCGAGGGCTTTGCGCATGATGCGGAAGTTTTCCTGCGTGGCATAGGTGCCGCCGAAGCCCTCGGTGGTGGCCCCATAGGGCACATAGTCGAGCAGGCTCTGGCCAGTGGTACGGATGACGGCAATGATGTCGGCTCCCTGCCTCGCACCTGCCTGGGCTTGCACCACGTCCTCGTAGATGTTGCCCGTGGCCACGATGATGTAGAGGTAGGGACGTTTGCCCTCGCCAAGGGTGGCGATGTAGCGTTCGCGGCGTAGCCGGTTGGAGCGTACCCGCTCGATGGTCTGCCCAATGACAGGTCGCAATGCAGCTTCAATCTCTGCCTCGGGGTGAATGGATAAGCGCGTGATGTCGAGGGTGCCTTGACTGATGGCATCGGCTATCTCTTGAGGGCTTTTCCCCGTCTCTACCATTGCGTTGCCGATGAAAAACATAGCACCATTACCCAGCTGCCCCTTGCTTTTCAACTCATCAACCACCACATTTGGCATCGGCACCTCATTCTCATCCACACCATCGATACCCAAAAAACGGCATATTGTGCGTTCCACGGCCACTGTGGTATAGCCCTCCACAAAATCCTGCACCTGCTGCGCGATGCGGCGAGCTACCCCACGGGCATGAGCCACCTGCTCAAAATCCAGTCCTACTTTACTCTTTTGCATATCACTCTGTTTCACATCTTCTCTGTTCATGACACAACAAATCCAATTTGCAAAGTTACAACTTTTTTATCTTTCCCGCAAAAAAACCTTTCGCATCCCCCTTTGATGCCCCCCACGTACACTACAAGTGTGCTTCGTGTTATATAATTAAATATCAAGCCTATTGCTCTGCTCTATTAAATGATTACTTTACAAATGCAATATCCTCTCTCTGCTTCAAACATTGCCCTTCATAGCGACGGTGTCCGAAACGGCTTATTAGAGACTTCGCAATGGGAAGATTTTTTTCTTGTGGAGGGATAATTTTCAATTCTCAACATTCAATTTTCTATAACCTATACCCCATAACCTATAACCTTTTCTCCTCCCACTTGGTCCGTGTCATCTCCGTGTCATCTCCGTGTCAGGTCCGTGTCACGTCCGACTCGATACGGACTTAACACGGATCAAACACGAACCATACACAGACCAAACACGCCCCAAGTCCCTACCGCCAGCACTTCGGGCATTCGCCCTCGTGCATTCACTCCGCATCAGCTCATCTGCCAAAATTGGCCTCCTTCGTTGGATTTGGTAGCCTCTTTTCCGCTTCTATGGCTCAAATTCACTTTTTGCCAGTGAAGTTCATTTTTATTTTGTAATTTTGCAACATATTTTTTTTGCACCTCAAGATGAAACATACCATTTTCACTGGCCGTATGAAGATGGCCGATATGATTGCCTCCAACTATGCCCTTATCTTGATGCTCCCGCGTTTCGGCATTCCGCTGGGCTTCGGCGAAAAGAGCGTCAAGGAGGTCTGTCGCGACAACGGCGTGGACGAGAACTTTTTCCTTACCGTCTGCAATATCTACACTTTCGACGACTATACGCCCGACGATGATGAGCTGGCTCAAATCACCCCCGAGATGGTGATGGCTCACTTGCAGACCAGCCACCGCTACTATATCGAAGAGCGCCTGCCCCATCTCAAGCACCACCTCGACCATATCGCAGCCGAGAGCGATGAGCAAATTGGCGCCATATTGAGTAAGTATTTCGCCGACTATTGCCGCGAGGTGAAGGAGCACGTGCGGCGTGAAGAACGCACATTGGCCGCGATGCGTAGTGAATTGCGCGATGGTGAGCCTTTGAGCCGCACCTTCGGCGAGCAATATATGAAGAGCCACGACAACATCCGCGACCGCCTCAACGACCTTACCCAAATCATCTACAAGTACCTCCCCGGTGGACGCATGACCGAGGAGATGATGGAGCTTGTCTTCGACATCCTCCAGCTCAGCCGCGACCTTGAACGGCACGCTATGATTGAGGAGCTGCTGCTTTCGCCGGTGGAGGATTATCAGCTCAGCGACCGCGAGCAAGAGGTGCTTGAACTGGTGGCCAAGGGGTTTAGTAGCAAGGAGGTGGCAGACCGCCTCAATATCGCCGTCAATACGGTGAACACTCACCGCAAAAGCATCGTCAAGAAGACGGGCATCAAGAGTGTGGCTGGATTGGCCGTCTACGTGATGCTGAAAAAAAGATAAAACGGATTGTCATGGCTAAACACAATAACCGCTGGGGATGGCTGCGAGGTGTGCGCATTGCGCTGGCTGCACTGGTCTTGCTCTCCTTTTTGGCTCTGCTGCTCGATGCTACGGGCGTGGTGAGGCACTATGCAGGTTGGCTGCCCAAGCTACAGCTGTTGCCAGCCGCTTTGGCACTGAATGTGGTGGTAGTCGCCGCCCTGTTGGCCATCACTTGGCTGGTCGGGCGGCTCTACTGCTCGGTGCTGTGCCCGATGGGCATCTTTCAAGACCTTTTTATCGGCATTCGCAAGCTGCTTTTCCGCAAACACAAGTGGCTGTGGCACGCAGAGTTGTGCTGGTTGCGCTATGTGGTGTTCGGCCTGTTTGTGCTGCTGATGCTGCT
The DNA here is from genome assembly GCA_017455205.1 of Bacteroidales bacterium. Lineage (GTDB taxonomy): Bacteria > Bacteroidota > Bacteroidia > Bacteroidales > P3 > Colimorpha. The sequence continues at coordinate 32,732 of JAFTBM010000014.1, read as the reverse complement.
GGGGTTGGGTCAGATTGCAGCCCTGATTGCCCCATATAGTGCCTTTGCTCGCATGGTGGTGCACCTTGGCGGGAGCGGCCTGCCGATGTGGATAGCCATTGCCACCCTCATAGTCATCGGCACCACCGCCCTCCTTGGCGGGCGCCTATGGTGCAACGCCATCTGCCCAGTGGGGACGCTACTGGGCAGCGTCAGCCGCTACTCGCTCTTCGGTGTCAGGATAGACAGCGCCAAGTGTGTCGGCTGCCGCCGCTGCGAACACGCGTGCAAGTCGATGTGCATCAAGATTAAATCCGATGGCAAGGGGCAAGAACCAGTGCCAAGCGTTGATGGCAGCCGCTGTGTGGATTGCTTCAATTGCCTCGGCAAGTGCAAGGTGGGGGCTATCAGTTTTGGCCGTAGGCGCATGGCCACCGATTCGGATGGGGTGGACAACCACCGCCGCCAATTTATCGCTGGCACAGCCGCCGTGGGAGCCTCCATGTGGGCCTCGGCGCAGCAGCAGAAGTTCGACGGCGGCATGGCAGCACTGGTCGATAGGCAAGTGCCCACTCGCAAGGTGCCAGTCAAGCCCGCAGGCGCTTTGAGCCTCGCCAACTTCTCCTCGCGATGCACTGCCTGTCAGCTCTGCGTCAGCCAGTGTTTCGAGCATGTGCTGCGTCCTTCGACCAAGCTTGACCGCCTTATGCAGCCCGAGATGGACTATAGCGCAGGCTACTGCCGTCCAGCCTGCACACGCTGCAGCGAAGTCTGCCCAGCGGGTGCCATACAGCCCGTCAGCAAGGAGCAGAAGACAGCCATCTCCGTAGGCCGTGCCGTGGTGGTGCATTGGAACTGCCTCTCGGGTCAGGGCGAAAAATGCGGTGCTTGTGCACGCCATTGCCCTGCCGAGGCCATCACGATGGAAGACTTCGGTGGCCATCTTATCCCCTCGGTCAATGAAAGCCGCTGCATCGGTTGCGGCAAGTGCGAATACTACTGCCCTGCACGTCCGCAGGCGGCCATCTACGTCGAGGGGCGCGAAGTCCACACCGAGGTATAGCCATAATTAGCAAGCAAACAATATAATGCTACCAAATATGAACAACAAACTATCCGAAGCTATCCGCTATGTGGGCACCTTCAAGTTCTGGAAAGAACTGGTGATTATGACGCTCGGCATGTTGGTAACTGCCGCCGCCGTCTACTACTTCCTCGTCCCCAGCAAACTGATTATCGGCACCATATCGGGTCTCTCCATTGTGTTAAGCAATATCTTCACCTCTGGGCAGGGACTCGGTGTGTGGATCACTTGCATCAACATCGTGCTGCTGGTGCTGGCCTTTCTGCTTATCGACCACGAATTCGGCTTCAAGACAGTGTATACTGCCTTGATTCTTGGCCCACTCACAGATTTTTGGGCTTGGGTCCTCCCATGGGAGCGGCTGGCCAACGACAATTTAGTAACTGGCACCCCCTCGGTGATGGGCGATCCCTGGCTCGACCTCTGCTGCTTCGTCTTGCTGCTTTCGGCCTCGCAAGCTCTGATGTTCAGCATCAATGCCTCCACTGGTGGCCTCGACATCTTGGCCAAGATTGTCAATAAGTACCTCCATTTCGACATAGGTGCCTCGGTGTCGATAGCTGGGGCGGTTATCTGCTGCACAGCATTCTTCATCAACCCCTTCCGAATGGTGGTCATCGGCCTTATCGGCACGTGGATTAACGGCTTGGTGGTCGATTATTTCACCGCATCGCTCAACCGCCGCAAGCGAGTGTGCATCGTCTCGCACGACTACGACCGCATTCGGCACTACATCGTTGGCACCTTGCATCGCGGATGCACCCTCTATGAAGTTACGGGCGGCTACAGCGGCGAGAAGAGTATTGAGCTTGAGGTGCTGCTTGGCAAGGACGAATTCAGCAGCCTGATGAACTGGATGAAGAACGAGCAAATCGATGCGTTCACCACAGCCAACAACGTCAGCGAGGTCTATGGCCTCTGGGCAAGTGGCAAAAAGCGCAAACAGTTGCAAGAACAGATCAACAAGCGGTAGACCAATGGAACGCAGGGAATTTCTCAAGAGTATGGCTGGTGGGTTGGCTGCGGGTGCAGCCATCGCTGCTGGCTGCCGCAACCCCAACGCTGTGCAGGCCGAGGGCTTCGCGGCCAGCGAAGTGCCGACTGGCAGTATGACCTACCGGCAGGATACCCACGGCGACCCTGTCTCGCTGCTGGGATTCGGTATGATGCGCCTCCCCGTTGAGGGCGGTGGTAGCGGGCGCGAACATCCCGAATCCCCGCTTGACCAGACGATGATCAACCGCCAGGTGGACTATGCCATTGAGCATGGGGTAAACTATTTCGACACCAGCCCAGTCTACTGCCAAGGTCGCTCCGAAGCGGCCACTGGCATCGCCCTTGCGAGGCACCCGCGCAGCAAGTGGAACATCGCTACCAAGATGTCTAATTTCCAGACCTTCACCCGCGAAGCCAGCTTGCAGATGTATGAGCAATCGTTTCGGAGCCTGCAGGTAGATACCATCGACTACTACCTCCTCCACTCGCTTGGCTCACCTGGCGGCTTTAAGGAGCGCTTTCTCGACAATGGCATGCTTGATTTCCTCCTCGAAGAACGCGAGAAAGGTCGCATACGCAACCTCGGATGGTCGTTCCACGGCGTGCAAGAGGAGTTCGACCTTGTGCTTTCGATGCACGAGCAGTGCCACTGGGACTTTGTGCAGATACAGATGAACTACGTCGATTGGCGCTATGCTCACGAGCTTAACAGCCGCAACGTCAATGCCGAGTACCTCTATACCGAGCTCGACCGCCGTGCCATCCCTGTGATCATCATGGAGCCGCTGCTCGGTGGGCGACTGGCTACGCTCAACGAGCATACTGCCTCGCAACTCAAAGCGATGGCCCCCGAGCGCAGTCTCGCCTCGTGGGCCTTCCGCTACCTCGGCATGTACCCCCGTGTGCTGACCTCGCTCAGCGGCATGTCCTACCTCGAACACCTCGAGGACAATGTGCGTACCCATTCGCCTATGCAACCCCTCGGTGAAGCCGAGATGCAACTGCTTGAGCGCGTGGCCGACGAGTTTGCCCACTTCCCTGCCATCCCTTGCACTGGTTGCCAATACTGCATGCCCTGCCCCTATGGCCTCGACATCCCTGGCATCTTCTCCTTCTACAACAAGAGCCTCTCGGAAGGCAACATCGCCAGCCAAGGGACGGTCGAGCAGCGCGAGTTCCGCCGTGCCCGCCGTGCCTACCTCACCGCCTACGACCAAAGCATTGCACGCCTGCGCCAGGCCGACCACTGCATCGGCTGCGGCGAGTGCCTCAGGCACTGCCCGCAGGCTATCGCTATCCCTCGCCAGATGCACAAAATCGAAGACTATACTAACCAATTAAAAGATACACTGGTATGAGACTTGGTATTTGGGAAATCATCATCATCGCCCTCGTCGTCCTGCTCCTCTTCGGTGGCAAAAAGATACCCGAGTTGATGCAAGGCTTGGGCAAGGGGGTGAAGAATTTCAAAGACGGTATGAACGGCCTCGAATCCGATAAGGATAAGACTGACGCCCCCAAGGAATAGCCGTCGGCCTAGCCTTTTACCACCCGCTATTCACCCTCGCCACGCATGACCTTTTGGGATCACCTCGATGAGCTGCGCAATCGCCTCTGGCGTATGCTTGCAGTGGCAGCCGTGGGCATGGTGGCTTGCTTTTGCTTCAAACGCCAGCTCTTCGCCATCGTCTTCGCACCCAAGCCCGAGGCGATGCACCTCATCAACACCGACCTCGCCCAGCCGCTGCTCGTCCACATGCAGCTCGCCCTCTGGGCTGGCCTACTCCTCGCCTCGCCCTACCTCCTCTACCAGCTCTTTGCCTTCATCGCCCCTGGCCTCTACCGCGCCGAGCGTAGAGCAGTGGCCATGGCCATAGCCACAGCCTACCTCCTCTTCGCCCTCGGTGTGCTGCTCAACTATTTCGTTCTCTTCCCCTTCACCGTTCGCTTCCTCTATTCCTACGACATAGGCACAGAGGTCGCCAACACCATCACCTTGACCAACTACCTCGCCTTGCTGGGCACGATGAGCCTCATCATTGGGCTCGTCTTCGAGCTGCCCGTCCTCTGCTGGCTGCTGGCTCGGTTGGGACTGCTCTCGGCAGCCACCATGCGCCGCTTCCGTCGCCACGCCCTGGTGGTCATCCTCATCCTGGCCGCTGTCATCACACCCACCGCCGACCCCTTCACCCTCGCCCTCGCCAGCCTCCCCATCTACCTGCTTTGGGAGTTGAGCATCCTCGTGGTGAAGCGTACAGCGAAGGCCGACCGAAATCAACCCCTCAACCCTATCGCATCATGAAGCACACGCTCATTCCTCTTCTCCTATCCACCCTCCTGCTGGCAGGATGCACCTCGCGCCACGCCACCGAGCCGCGCAATGTCATCCTCATCATCGGCGATGGCATGGGAGTGCCGCAAGTCTATGCCTCGATAGTGACCCAGCAGGCCGACAATTCGGCCTTCTTGCGTTTCCCAGTCACCGGCTTTTCGCGCACCTATTCGCTCAACCGCTACCGCACCGACTCCTCGGCTGGCGGCACCGCCCTCACCACTGGCCACAAGGTGGAGAACTACCACGTCAATTGGGCACCCGACTCCGCGCGCTACCGCACCCTCTTCGACGATGCCGTAGCCTCGGGACGCACCACAGGCTTTGTGGTTACCAGCAGCGTAGTCGATGCCACACCCGCCTCCACCTACGGCCATGTGCCCTACCGCAAGATGTACGACACCCTCAGCCTCCAGCTCGCCCAATGCTCCCACAGCGTGATGATTGGCGGCGGACGCAAGTATTTCCGCCCTGCCAACCGCCGCGATGGCACCGCCCCGCTCGACACCCTCGCCTCCCGAGGCTACACCATCAGTTTCGACCTCGACTCCACCCTTGCCTTCTCCGGCTCGCGGCTTGTCTCCCTCCTCTACGAGGGCGACCCCCTGACCGCCCCAGCCCGCGGCGACCTCCTCCGCCGCTGCACCCAGAAAGCCATCTCCCTGCTCGACCGCAATCCCCAAGGCTTCGCCCTGATGATTGAAGGCTCGCAAATCGACTGGGCCTGCCACAATATGGACTCCGCCTACCTCCGAGCCGAACTATCAGACTTCGAGCTGATGCTCCACGCCGTGCTGGACTATGCCGAGCGCGACGGCCACACACTCGTCGTCCTCACAGCCGACCACGAGACAGGCGGCCTCACCCTCCCCGAGGGCGACATCGCCTCTGGCAGCAACGACCTCCACTTCCTCGGGGGCGACCACACAGGCTGCATGGTCCCCGTCTTCGCCTTCGGCCCAGGAGCCGAGGCGTTCACGGGCATCCAGCAGAACACCGACATCCCCACCCGCATCCGCCACCTGATGCACTGGAATGAAACCGATTAACAACCCTTTAACACCCATCATTTATGTTCGAACAAGTCATCAAGCACTATCCCGATTTCCCCAAGCCTGGCATCGACTTCATCGACGTCATCCCCTTCCTGCACGACAAGAAGGTCTTCGCCGAGGCCATAGCCGAGCTTGACCGCCTCTGCACCGCCCCCAATTTGGCCACCGTCGAAGCCCGCGGATTCCTCTTCGCCTCGCCACTGCTTTCGGTGAGCCAGCATGTGCAGACCCTCATCCCCATCCGCAAGCAGGGCAAACTCCCCTTCGCCGAAGGCGACCTCGTCTGCGTGGAGATCGAGAAGGAATACGGCCACGACGAGGTCTACTTCCGCCGCTCCGACCTTGCGGCCTGCCAGCCCACTGGCGATGTGATTGAGCTGACGCTCTTCGACGACCTCCTCGCCACCGGCGGCACTGCCCTCGGCATCGCCCAAGCGCTCAACCGCGAGGTAATAAATGGCCGCCGTGTAGTGGTCAAGGAGATGGTCTTCCTCGTCGAGCTGCCCGCCCTCAAGGGTCGCGGCCTGCTCGAGGCAGTGGCTCCCGTACGCTCGCTGATGAGCCTCGAAGGCGTGGAGTAGCCCCTTCAGCAGTCGAAGGACTGCTTATAAGAACCTGATAATAGGCAAACTGCAACCTGCCGAAGTGTGGCAAACGGCGGCGTCCGAAGCGGTGGAAATTCGCAGTCGCTGCAATCGGCTGTCGGTCAGCTATTTCCTTGAGTGTTCTTCAATAGTTCTTCAATAGTTCTTCAATAGTTCTTCAATAAACTATTGAAGAACTATTGAGAAACGATTGATTATCTGTTGAATAACATCGCTGGTGAAAAAAAAGAAAAAGTGGGAGGGAGGAGTAGAAAAAAATTAGTGGATACCGCGGCGATTGAGGGCGGCATGGAAGAGGGCTGCGTTGTGCTGGTGCTGGGTGAGGGTGGCGGCGAAGCGGTGGGTGCCGTCCATCGCGGGCGAGGCGCAGAAGTAGAGGTAGGGGGTTGCAGGGGCGGCGAGCAGGGCATCGACCGAGGAGGCCGAGGGGGTGCAGATGGGGGCAGGGGGGAGGCCAGGGTGGAGGTAGGTGTTGAAGGGCGAGGGGGTGTGCAGGTGAGCGGCGAGGATGCGGCGGAGGGTGAAGTCGCCAACGGCGTATTTCACTGTGGGGTCAGCCTGTAGGGGTATGCCGTGCGAGAGGCGGTTGAGGTAGACGCTGGCGATGAGCGGTTTTTCTTGGGCGTTGTTGGTTTCCTCCTCGATGATGGAGGCAAGGATGATGGCCTGCTCGGCGGTGAGTGCGGGGTGGAGCGATTTGAGGAGGTCGGCTCGGGGAGTGGAGGTGCCAGCAGCGGGTCGGCTCCAGAAGCGGTCGTATTCGCGGTGCATGCGGCGGAGGAAGACTTCGGGGGCGGTGGTCCAGTAGAGTTCGTAGGTGTCGGGGCGGATGAGGTGGAGGCTGTCAAGTGGGATGGCGAAGGAGTCGGCCATGAGGTGGAGGTTGAGGTAGTGGTTTAGCTGGTCGGGGGTGCGGAATTTGCCGAGGGTGAGGCGGATGGGGGTCTGTTGGCCGCGGGCGAGGGTGCGTGCGAGGGCGGGTAGGGGGGTGCGGGGCGCGACGAGGTAGCTGCCGGGCGCGATGTGGCTGTGCAGACCAGCGGTGCGAGCGAGGAGAGAGAGGGCTGCTTGGTGGCGGTCGATGAGGTGGTGGGCATGGAGGCTGTCGGTGAGGGCTTGGTAGGAGGTGGGGCTTGGGAGGTAGATGCGCTCGGGGGTGGGGTTGGTGGTTCGAGCCGTGAGGGTGAACACGGCTGCGGCGGATAGGGCGAGTGCGGCGCTGGTTGCGAGGAGGATGAGTGTGTGGCGTAGGGTCATGGCAGGAGGTGTTGGAGGCGGATGGTGTCGGTATAGGTGTCGTCGGTGGCCAGCCATTGGGCGAAGTGGCCGCAGGGGGTGTAGCCTGCCTTTTGGAAGAGGGCGAGGCTGGCGGTATTGGGGGCGGCAACGTCGGCGTAGAGCTGGTGGAGGTGGTAGGTGGTGCGGGCGATGTCGGCTGCCTGGTGCAGCATAGCGAGTGCGATGCCCTGGCGGCGGTAGTTATTGGCCACCATGATGCCCACGGCACAGCGGCGGTTGAGGGGGTCGTAGGCGTAGAGGTCGAGTGCCCCGACGGGGGTGGTGCTATTTTGAAGCATGGCGTAGAGGCGTAGGCTGCCCGAGGAGAGGGCGGCTTCGGGTTCGGCCATGAGGCGGATGCCGAGCTCGGGGTTGGGGGTTGGGTGGGTCAGCTGATCTTTCCCCATAGCATGTTGTTTTTGGAGCGGAGGATGTATTGCTTCAAGTGGGGGTGGAGCTGGAGGGTGGGGTCGGAGAGTAGGAGTTCTTGCACTTCGGTGCGGGTGGTGGCTACCATCGGCTCGTCGTCGACGATGGATGCCAGTTTGAGTTCGAGGAGACCGCTTTGTTGCAGCCCTTGGATGTCGCCTGGCCCCCGCAGGCGGAGGTCGGCCTCGGCTATCTTGAAGCCGTCGGTGGTGGCACACATGGTGTCGATGCGCTGTCGCGAGGTGTTGGCGAGGTTGTCCTTGGTCATAAGGATGCAGTAGCTCTGTTCGCCGCCGCGCCCTACGCGCCCGCGCAGCTGGTGGAGCTGCGAGAGGCCGAAGCGCTCGGCGTTTTCGATGACCATGACGGTGGCGTTGGGTACGTCGACGCCCACTTCGATGACCGTGGTGGCCACCATGATGTGGGTCTTGCCCTGTTTGAAGCGTTCCATCTCGAAGGCTTTCTCCTCGGCGGTGAGTTGGCCGTGCATCATGGAGACTTGGTATTGCGGGCGGGGGAAGTAGCTCTGCACCATTTCGAGGCCGTCTTCGAGGTCTTTGATGTCGAGTTTTTCGCTTTCGTGGATGAGGGGGTAGACGATGTAGGCTTGACGGCCAGCGTCGATTTGCTTTTTGAGGAAGGAGAAGACGAGTGGGCGGCGAGGTTCGGTGCGGTGGAAAGTACGCACTGGCGAGCGGCCAGGGGGCAGTTCGTCGATGATGGAGCAGTCGAGGTCGCCGTAGAGGGTCATGGCGAGGGTGCGTGGGATGGGGGTAGCGGTCATGACGAGGATGTGGGGCGGGGGCGAGGATTTGGCCCACAGGCGGGCGCGCTGCTGCACGCCGAAGCGGTGCTGCTCGTCGATGACCACGAGGCCGAGGTTGGCGAAGGAGACGCTGTCTTCAATCAGGGCGTGGGTGCCGACGATGATGTGGGTCTGCCCCGAGGCGATGTGCTGCTTGATTTTCCTCTTGTCGGCGGGTTTAAGGCTGCCGATGAGGAGCTCTACTTGGATGCCGAGGCCTTCGAGGAGGCGGAGGAAGGTGTGGTAGTGCTGGGTGGCGAGGATCTCGGTGGGAGCCATGAGGCAGGCTTGGCAGCCGCCGTCGAGCGATAGGAGCATACACATCAGTGCCACGAGGGTCTTGCCGCTGCCCACATCGCCTTGCAGCAGGCGGTTCATCTGATGACCAGTGCGCATGTCGTTGCGCACTTCGCGGATGACGCGCTTTTGAGCATCGGTGAGGGGGAAGGGTATCTTTTCACGATAGAAGCGGTTGAACAGAGGCCCGACGGTGGCGAAGATGCGTCCTTGCGAGCGCATGTGGCGGTCGATGCGGGCGTATTGGTAGTCGAGTTGGAAGAAGAAGAGCTCTTCGAATTTGAGGCGCTGGCGGGCGGCATCGAGCTGGGCGAGGCTGTCGGGGTAGTGGATGGCACGCAGGGCGTCGATGCGGGGTAGGAGCTGGTATTTGGCGATGATGTCGGCTGGCAGGTTCTCTTCGATGCCTGTGATGGAGCCGACAAGGTGCTCGGTGAGTCGGGCGAGGTTGCGGGTGCCGAGGCCAGCCTGCTTCATGCGTTCGGTGGTGGAGTAGACGGGGAGGAACTTCATAGGCGTGGCATCGGCGGTGGCGGGTTCCAGCTCGGGATGGGTCATCTGCCATTGGCCGTTGAAGAGGGTGGGTTTCCCCATGATGAGGAATGGGGTGTTGGGGCGAAGGCGCTCGCGTACCCAACGGGTGCCGGCAAACCAGACGAGCTGTATCAACCCAGTGCCGTCGGTGAAGTCGGCGGTCAGTCGCTCGCGGAATTTGCCCATGCTGACGGTTTGGAGGTTGGAGACTGTGCCTCGCAGCAGGACGTAGTTGGTCTCGGCGGTGAGGGTGGCGATGGTGGCTGATTGCGAGAGGTCGATGTGGCGGAAGGGGAAGTGCAGCAGGAGGTCGGCAGCGGTGTGGATGTGGAGCTCGGTAGCGAGGACTTTGGCTCGTGCAGGACCTACGCCTTTGAGGTAGACTATGTCGTCGGTGGCATTCATCGGTGGCGTAGTTTTTCGCGTTCGAGGGTGCTACTGATGTGTCGGTGGTCGGCATCGGCTGGGACGAGGAGGGTCTCGATGGTGGGGTCCTGCGCCCGATTGACCGAGGCCACGAGCTGCTCGTAGTCGAAGTCGGCAGCGGTGCGGATGCCACGGATGATGCATTGCGCCCCGAGGCGGTGGCAGAGGTCGATGGTCATGCCGTTGTAGGTGGTTACCACTACGGTGGGGCAGTCGGCGAGGCGGCTGCGGATGAGGTCGGCACGCTCTTCGGGGGTGAACATGCAGTGTTTGTCGCTGTTTTGACCCACGGCCACCACCACGCGGTCGAAGAGGGGCAGCACGCGGCGCACGATGGCCTCGTGGCCTGCGGTGAAGGGGTCAAATGATCCAGGGAAGAGGGCGGTGGGCATGGCATCGGGGATTAGAATTGCCAGATGAGTCGGAGGAAGATGGCGTGGTTGCGGCAGCGGTTGGTATAGGTGTAGGTGGTGAGGCCGTTGTTTTTGTATTCGGTGAAGACCCAAGGGTCTTTGATGGGGATGAGGGAGTATTGCCAGCGGAGGTTGAATTGCAGGCCACGCCAGATGGTGAAGCGGGCATCGGCCACGACGGAGAGGTCGTTGGCGAGGAAGGTGAGGTCGGTGGTGTCGGGGATGAAGTAGGCGGGGTTGTATTTCATCGTGCTGTGAGGTTGCTGCACGAGGCGACTGTACTCGAGGCCAAGGCCAACGAGCATGCCGCCGTAGGGATCCTGGTAGTGGAGCAGGAGGGGGATGTCGATGTAGTTGAGGTTGAGCTTGAGGCTGTAGGGGTCGCCCGTATTGTTGTACGATCCGCGTTGCGAGAAGGCGGCTTCGATGCTGGCTCCCCAGCGGTTGCTCTGCGAGAGGGAGACGAGTGCCCCCACGCCGCCAGTGTAGCCGAAGTGGTTGAAGCCTTTGAGTTCGTCGCCTTCGATTTGGCTGATGGCCGCTCCCGAGCTGACAAAGGCATGAATGCGTTGAGCTGTGGCAGTGAGGGGTAGCAGCAGCAGGCTGAGCAGGAGTGTGGCAAGGCGGTTCATAGGTTGTTCCAGTTGCGAAGGATGATGTTGAGGTCGATGCTCACCGAGTAGTTGCGCATGTAGCGCAGGGTGATGTTAGGCAGCTGGTCGGGTGCGAGGCCGCGATAGTGGTCGGCCGGGGTGAATACACCACGGTGGCCAGTGTATCCCACCCAGGTCAGTTCGCCCGAGAGCACTCCGAGGCAATGGCCGAAGTAGGTGCGTTTGCGTCGCTGCACCCAGAAGAGCAGTGGAGAGAGGAGCAGGGCAAGGAGGGCGGTGGTGAGGTCGAAAGTGCGCTTGGCTCGCTGGTTGGCAAGGGTGGAGATGGTGTCAAGCTCTTCGAGGTAGAGGTGCTCGGGCGAGTAGATGCTGTCGGTACCTATGGCGTAGTCGGAATCGGCGGGGGAGATGAGGTAGCTTACCCCTCGGGTGGGGAGCGCGGCCATAAGCTCGATGATGTGGCGTAGGTTGAGGTCGCGTCCGCAGAAGATTACTTTGTCGGCATGGTTGAGGCGAAGGAGGGATTGGATGTGGGCGGGGTTGGGGTCGGTGGTGGTTTCGATGTCGGGGGCGGACGAACCGAGCGAGAGGAGGAGTGCCTGAAGGCGTGAAGTCTCTTCCGCCGAGCCTACGATGAGGGTACGACCTTGGTTGCTCGATGCAAGGGTGTGGCCTTTGACGTGCAGGCGATGGAGCAGCAGTCGGAGCGCGAGGGTGGAGAGGAGTGTCCAGGTCGAACCCAGTAGGAGCAGCATTCGCGAGTAGCGCATATCTTCGTCGAGCAGGGAATAGAAGGCCAGCAGCAGCAGTAGGCCGATGCCCATGCCGCGGGCGATGCGTCCGAGGCGGATGGGGCGGTCGTAGCCGCCAGTGAGCCAGGTGACCCCCATCAGCAGCAGGATGTAGAGGGGGACGATGAGTGTGGTGTAGACCTCGGGGTAGTAGGTGGGTGGGAAGCCGTTGAAGTGTTGCCAAAGGGTTTTCAGCAGTAGGAAGCCGCTGTAGGCAAGGGCAAATTCAAGTAGTGGAATGACGATTCGGTTGGCTATGCGTTCAACCCAAGCCAGTGTGGCTCGCAGCCAGATGGCTATGTGCAGCAGCAGCGAGTAGGCTTTTGCTCGGCGGGCGGTGTAGTACTTGCTGACGAAGATGGCCATGGCGTTGTAGAAGGTGTAGACGTAGTTGAACGACCCTTTGCGGGTGCTTTCGCCTTTGTAGTGGATGATGCTGGTGGTGGGGAGGTAGTAGTTGCGGTAGCCAGCTTGCAGGATGCGGTGCGAGTAGTCGATGTCCTCGCCGTACATGAAGTAGCTTTCATCCAGTGGGCCGATGGTGCGGTAGACTTCCTGGCGGAACATCATAAAGGCGCCGCAGAGTATGTCTATGGGTTGCACGGTGTCGGGGTCGAGGTGGCCGAGGTAGTAGGCTGCGATGCGGTGCGAGTGGGGAAAGAGGTGTATCAAGCCGCTGATTTTGAAGAATGCGGCTGACGGTGTGGGGAAGCCACGTTTGCTTTCTTTGAGGTAGTGCCCGTTGCCATCGACCATTTTCACTCCCAGCCCACCGCAGTCGGGGTGCGATTGCATGAAGTCGGCACAGCACACGAAGGTGTCTGCCGAGACCACCGTGTCGGGGTTGAGCAGCAGCAGCAAGTCGGCCTCCTCAATCTGGGAAAGTGCTTGGTTGTTGGCTCGGGCGAAGCCTACGTTGGTGTGGTTTTCGATTAGGTGGACGCTGGGGTAGCACTGACGGACCATTGCACTGCTACCGTCAATGGAGTCGTTGTCCGCCACCCACACCTCTACCTCCAGCGAGCTGCCATCAGCGAGCCGTCGGTTGGCTCCAAGTACCGATTGCAGGCACTGCTTGAGATAGTATTTGACGTTGTAGTTGACTATGACTACGCCTAACTTCATCTTCCCTGCGGTTGCCCTGTGGTGGTGCTATTTTTTCTTTTTATTCTTTTGGGCAGTGGTTTTGATGAGGCTTGAGGCCTGGTCGATGCTGAGCGTCAGCGGGTCGGTGCCTTTGGGGACGCGGAAGTTCTCGCCACGGTAGGTCAGGTAAGGGCCGTATTTGCCGATGTTGGCGGTGACGGGTGCCCCCTCATATTCGCCCACTTCGCGCGGGAAGACCTTCTTCATCTCCTCTTTTTTGGCCTCGGCGGCACGCTTGGTGGTGATGATATCGATGGCTCTGTCGAGTGCTATCTCGTAGGGGTCGTCGTTCTTGCCGAGCGAATAGAACTTGCCTGCATGGCGCACGTAAGGGCCAAATTTGCCTACCGAGACCAACACCTCCTCGCCTTCAAACGTACCCACGTTGCGTGGCAGTGCGAACAGAGCCAGTGCTTCGTCGAGGGTGATGGTCTCTATGCTCTGATTCTTTTTCATGGAGGCAAACAGCGGCTTCTCGTCGGAATTGGTGTCGCCGATTTGCACCAGCGTGCCGTAGCGCCCTATCTTGGCGTAGACGTTCTTGCCGCTCTTGGGGTCGACGCCCAGCAGGCGGCTGCCCGTGGTGCGGTGCGAGGTCTGCTGCGTGAGCTCGATGTTGCGGTGGAAGGGTACATAGAACTGCTCTATCACCGTGCGCCACTCCTTTTTGCCGTCGGCTATCTCGTCGAAGTCTTTCTCCACGGTGGCCGTGAAGTTGTAGTCCATAATGTCGGTGAAGTGAGCCATCAGGAAGTCGTTCACCACCCGCCCAATGTCGGTTGGCACCAGTTTCCCTTTCTCGCTGTGGCCTTTCTCTTGCTTGGTGGTGCGGCTGATTTTCCCCTCCTGCAGGAGAAGTTGCGTGCATTGGCGCGAGGGGGCTTCGCGGTCTTCTTTGATGATGTATTCCCGCTTGAGGATGGTGCTGATGGTGGGTGCGTAGGTCGACGGGCGACCGATGCCCAGCTCTTCCATCTTTTTGACGAGGCTGGCCTCGGTGTAGCGCGGGGGGTGCTGCGTGTAGTGCTCGGCGGCCTCGCAGCGGTCGAGTGCCAGAAGTGTTCCCTCGGGCATCCGCGGCAGCAGTCGCTCGCTCTCGTCCTCGCCCTCGTCGTCGCTCCCTTCGATGTAGACCTTCAAAAAGCCGTCGAACTTCACCTGCTCGCCCGTGCATCCGAAGTGCATCCCTGCGAATGGGCTTGAGGCCGAGACTGGGGGCGTGGGCGTAAAGTCTATCTTGATTTCCGTCTTCTCCATCTCGGCGTCGGCCATCTGGCTAGCTACCGTCCGCTTCCATATCAGCTCGTAGAGCCGCCGCTGGCTGGCCTCGGCGTTGATGCTCTGCACAGCGAGGTTGGTCGGGCGGATGGCCTCGTGGGCCTCCTGTGCACCTTTGGTGCGCGTCTGGTAGCGGCGCGTCTTGACGTAGGCTTCGCCGTAGAGCGAGGCTATCTCCTTGCGAGCCATGCCCAATGCCAAGTCGCTGAGGTTTACGCTGTCGGTACGCATGTAGGTGATGTACCCGCTCTCGTAGAGCTGCTGCGCCACCTGCATCGTCCGCGCTACGCTGAAGCCCAGCTTGCGGCTGGCCTCCTGCTGCAGGGTGCTGGTGGTGAAGGGGGGAGCGGGGCTGCGCCGTGTCGGACGGGTCTCTATTTTGCTGACGCCAAAACTTGCCTCGGCGATGTATTCCAAGAAGCCTTGTGCCTCGGCCTCGGTGGAGAAGTGGCGGCTGAGCTCGGCGTGGATGGCCTTTCCGCCCTCCAGCGGGTGAAAGTCGGCCACCACGCGGAAGTAGGCTACACTCTCGAACTGGCGGATTTCCTCCTCCCTGTCCACCACCAGCCTGACGGCCACGCTCTGCACGCGACCCGCACTGAGGGCAGGCTTGATTTTGCTCCACAATATGGGACTTATCTCGTAGCCCACAAGGCGGTCGAGTACGCGACGTGCCTGCTGCGCGTCCACCAGGTTCATGTCTATCTGCCGCGGGTGCTCAATGGCGTGGAGGATGGCTGTGCGAGTGATCTCGTTGAAGACGATGCGGTGCGTCCGTGCAGGGTCAAGCTTGAGCGTCTCTTGCAGGTGCCAAGCGATGGCTTCTCCCTCGCGGTCCTCATCGGATGCCAACCACACCTGTTCGGCTCCCGACACCGCCTTTTTCAGCTCGCTGACCAGCGACCGCTTCTCCTCGCTTATCTGGTATTGGGGCTCGTAGCCGTGCGCCACATCGATGCTCATCTCCTTCTTGGCCAAATCCCTAATGTGGCCGTAGCTTGACTTGACGGTGTAGTCCTTGCCGAGGAACTTCTCGATGGTCTTGGCCTTGGCAGGCGACTCCACTATCACCAAATTCTTCATGGGCTTGCTTTGCGTTAAGGTTGTCTTAGTCTGTGGGGCTTTCCCCTCTTTTGGCTCTATTAACTCCACGACGGCGGCTTTATTGTGTCCCGATGGTTAAAAATATTTTTCAGCCGCCACAGCTCCTCCTGCAGTAGGCCGTCTGCGGGCGAGAGGATGGCAAGAGAAATGGGGCATGCCATTAGAAAGGTGGCAGGAGGTTGGCGGTAGGATACCAGGAGGATGGCAAGTGGAAGCCGACGCCTATCGGGCATCAAGTTGGCTGGCAAAATTCTCAATTCTCAGTTCTCAATTCTCAATTTCCGCTACCCACCCGCTCCGTATCCGCTCCGTATCCGCTCCGTATCCACTCCGTATCAAGTCCGTATCCGGGCGGTGCGGATACGGGTCGGATAGGCGGAGGCTGCAGGGAGGGTGGCTGGGGGGATGAAGAAGCGTTTTTTAGACGATGGTGAGGGGTGCCGTGATGCGAGGTGAAGGGGGTGGGTGGAAGAGTAGGAAGAACTTTAGGCTATTTGCTTTGAGCCATACGGGCGAGCGGGCCGAGGAATTTGAGGTTCATTTCCTCCTTTTTCTTGGCGTTGGTGCAGCGTGCGTTGCGCAGGTTGTTGGTGTAGGGCGTGCGGTCGGCGTGGAGGAATACGCCGCAGGCGGTGTTCCATTTTTGTTGCGAGCCACCGTTGCTGTAGATGAGGTTGAGGCGCCACAGACCATCGACGAGCATCCAGAGCATGTCGGTCGGCCCCAGCCAGATCACCCGTGGGGCTTCGCTGTTGCGTTCGGCCTCGTTGCAGGTGTAGCCAAGGCCGCGGCGGAGCGCCTCTTGCTGCGTGCGTTCGCGGCTGATAAGCCCCATATCAGCCAGGTTGCCGATGCATTCGCGCAGCTGTTCGGCCTTGATTTTCTCTTTGGTGTCGGCCCAAACGAAGTGCATCTTTTGATAGTCGATGGCTGTGGGGAGGTGGCCCGCAGCGGCATCGGGTGTGGGGCTGGTGGCGGTGGTGGTGAAGTTGGAGGGTAGGCCATGGTTGGCAGCGGATGGTGGCTGCGAGGGGTGCCCAGAGATGGCTTCGAACTCCTGCATCAAGGCTTTCACTTTTCGAGCCTCTTCTGCGCACTGGCGACCCCATTCCAGGTCGGGGTACTGCTCCCAAAGGTTGAGATATAGGTCAAGCTGCCGTGCGGGAATAATACGCTGCGCAATAATCTCGGCCTTGACATTTTCGATAGTGGGGGCTATCGACTTGTTGCCGACAACCACAAATGGCTGATTATCATTGTGCGTATCCTTATATGAACTATTTTTATTAATAGTACAAACTTATAAATTTCACGCGAATTGTTGCTGCAAAGTTATGAAAATTTATCAACAGTGGTGCGGTCTATGTGCGGAAATGGTGCTACCAAGTGCGAGGATAGAGCGGAAAGGGTGCGAGGATGGTGCATAAGATGTGCGTGATTTTCACGTCTAAAAGATTGTTGCACTGGCTGTTGTATTTGTCTTTACTTTTGCACCATGAACGTTCATAAAATTTTTTGTTTAACAATTAAAGTGTACAATACTATTATGAACAAGCAGGAATTAAAATCGATTTTGCACACGCTTGGGCTCGATGCAGAGTGTGAGCCTACGGTGCTGTATGTGTTTTATCGGATGCCCGATGGATGGGTCAGCAATTTCAGCCTTTCGCTGCGCGAGGGGGAGCGGATGAGCGATGAGGAGGTGGTGGAGCTGATGAGGCGAGAATATCCCGCCACGCGGGAGGCTGCGCCGTTGGCGGTGGAGCGCCCCGAAGGGGTGAGGTGGTTGCCGACGGAGTGGGTCGATACGGCCGACCTTTGCCAGTGGCTCAAGGTGAGTCGGCGGACGGTGGAGCGCTGGATGAGCCGCGGCCTGATTAAGGGCTACCGCATGGGTGGTCGCCTTTATTTCTCGCGCAGCGAGGTTGACCGTGCACTGATCGAAGGCAGAGTGAAGCAGAACGTCAGCGACTGACAGTGGCCGCCAGTGTACGACACGTGCCGACAGAATTGAGGCTTTGCTCGGATAGGGCTTATATTGCTCTATGTCGGCAGCCGCGATGCCGACAGGGCGCCTTCCAACTGCGAGCCGCGAGGAGCGATGGGCTGCAGACCATCGGTTCAGCACGGCAGGCAGTCGCGGGAAAAACAAAATTCAATGTCAAACAAACTAAAACATTCAACAACATGGCAAAGGTAAATTTAGGAATCCTCGATGGGTTCAATGGTAAAGTGGGCACGGTGGTTGGCTACAGCCGCTACGGAAAGGATTGGATGCGTGCCTATACGGACGAGGTGAGCGACAGGCGCTCGGGGGAACAGCTGCTGGTGCGTGCTAGGTTTCGGCTGCTGAGCTTGGTCGGTAGCGGTATGCTGACGGCCTTGCAGGTAGGCTTGGCGGAGGCACCACGCCGGCACGGCAACACGCCCTCCAACACCTTTATGCACCTCAACTGGGTCAATGCCACTGGTGCCACACCGGCTGCTGTGGAGGTGGACTATGCCTCGCTGCAGCTTTCCGAGGGGCATCTGCCGCAGCCTTCGTTCTCGCAGGCTTCGTTTGCGCAGAGCCAGAGCGTGAGTGTGGAGTTCCCTACGCACTCCGACTTGCCGAAGACCTCGGACGACGACTTGGTCTACCTCTTCGTCTACCAGCCCGAGAGCAACATGGGGCTGCTCAGCCCGGCGGTGAGCCGCTCGACGGGTAGCATCAGCCTGCTTGTCCCTTCGGAGTGGGTGGGCCTGGATGTGCACGTCTATGGTTTCGCCATCGGCGACGGCGAGGAGAATGCTGGCATGCGCAGCAGCACCGCTTATCTCGGCAGCGGCACCATCGGTTGAGCCGAGGATTTGAGGGTGAATGTGCAGGGGGCAAGGCATTTCGATGCCTTGCCCCCTTTGTGTGGTGCGGCCTACATGGCAGGTCGGAGTTATTTATCCATCGTGTAGAGGAACTCCTCGTTGGTGCGCGTGTTGCGGATGGTTTTCTGCAGGAATTCCATGGCTTCTTGAGGGGTGAGGTCGGTCAGGTGGTTGCGGAGCACTACGCTGCGGGCAAGGATGTCGGGCGGGACAAGCAGGTCGTCGCGTCGGGTGCTGCTGGCGGTGAGGTCGATGGCGGGGTAGATGCGCTTGTTGGATAGGCGGCGGTCGAGTTGGAGTTCCATATTGCCGGTGCCCTTAAATTCTTCGAAGATGACGTCGTCCATTTTCGAGCCAGTGTCGGTCAGGGCGGTGGCGATGATGGTGAGGCTTCCGCCGCCTTCGATGTTGCGTGCGGCACCGAAGAAGCGCTTGGGTTTTTGCAGGGCGTTGGCCTCCACGCCTCCGCTGAGCACTTTGCCGCTGGCGGGTTGCACAGTGTTGTAGGCGCGTGCCAGGCGGGTGATGGAGTCAAGCACTATCATCACGTCGTGGCCACATTCGGTGAGGCGCTTGGCTTTTTCGAGCACGATGTTGGCGATGCGCACGTGGCGGTCGGCGGGTTCGTCGAAGGTGGAGGCTATCACCTCGGCTTTGACCGAGCGCTGCATGTCGGTTACCTCCTCGGGACGCTCGTCGATGAGGAGCACCATGAGGTAGATTTCGGGGTGGTTGTAGGCCACGGCGTTGGCTATCTCTTTGAGCAGGGTGGTTTTACCCGTTTTGGGCTGGGCCACGATGAGGCCGCGCTGACCTTTGCCGATGGGGGTGAAGAGGTCGATGATGCGGGTGGAGAGGGTCTCGTGGGGATGGCCTGTGAGCTTGATTTTCTGGTTGGGGAAGAGGGGGGTCATGCTCTCGAAGGGGATGCGGTCGCGGACACGCTCGGGTGTGAGGCCGTTGATTTCAATCAGGCGCACGAGGGGGAAGAACTTGTCGGTCTCGCGTGGGGGGCGGACGGTGCCGCGGATGGTGTCGCCCGTCTTGAGGCCGTAGTTGCGGATTTGCTGCGGCGAGATGTAGATGTCGTCGGGACTGGAGAGGTAGTTGTAGTCGCTGCTGCGGAGGAAGCCATAGCCGTCGGATACGATTTCGAGTACGCCTTCGGTTTCGACCACGCCTTCACGGTCGAAAGCGTAGTTGGAGTGCCGTGCCGCACTGGAGGTGGGTTGCTGTTTGGCTGGTGGTTGTGGTTTGGCTGGCTGGCTGGTTGGCAGTTGGGATTGCTGGGGGTGGGGGGGGAGGGTGGGGGTGTCGGCCGTGGGGTTGGATTGGTTAGGTGCTGCGGGTTGCTGGGGAGCATTGGCAGTGGTGGCAGGGGAGGGGAGTGGTGCGGCAGGGGCGGGCTGTGCTGGTGTGGGAGCGTTATCGAGGGTGGGGGTAGCGGGAGCAGGGGTAGCCTCGGTGGGTACTACTTTGCGAGGGCGTCCGCGTTTGCGTTTTTCGGGTACGGGGGCAGGAGCAGGTGTGGTAGCAGGTGTGGGGGACGGCTCGGCGGTGGCCGCAGGGGTGTTGCGCACGAGGAAGCGTCCGTCGGGACTGAGGATATCGGGTACGGTGGGTACGGTGGGCATCTCCAAGTCGCCGATGTTGAAGTTGAGCGTCGGAGGCTCAGCGGGTGCAGCTGGGCGCGAGGGAGCAGGTGCAGAGGGTTGGTTGGCATTGGTAGCATCGCGGCGGTTGGTGCGACGGTGCACACTGGGATTTTTCAGCGAGGATTCGGCCAGTAGCTGGGGTTTGAGGCGGTTGCGCCGGTGGCGAGCTTCGGGGTCGGAGGCAGGGGATTCGTCGCCCTGCTGCGGGTTAGCCGCCTGGTGGTCGAGGATGCGGTAGACGAGGTCCTGTGCTTCCAGGCGCTTGGCTCTGGGAATGCCCATCTGCTCGGCAATGGTCATGAGCTCCACGTGGGCTTTGGCTTCCAATTCTGTCTTGCTATACATGTTGTAATGCAGTTGGTTGAGATGATGGTTTGTTTGTCTTTTTTTGTGGGAATTTTGAGAGGTCTAACATCTGGCAGGCCTTTCTTGTCAAACGGCTTTCTCACTGATTTGCAGCGAGAAATTGACTTCTCGGCCAGCCGCCTCTCGGTTTTTTGATGTAGCAAATTTACACTTTTTTTTGAAAATGCAAGATATTGGCAAAAAAAGTTTCCCCCTTTTGAGGATGCGACAGGTGGGGAAAAGAAAAAAAATATTGCATAGGGCTTGCATTTCAAAAAAAAAGTGTACATTTGCTGCGTAGAATGATAGAGTAATTATTCACCTAATAACGTAAGAATATGAATATTCCTGCAAATTTGAAGTACACCCATGACGATGAATGGGTGCGTGTGGAAGGCGAATTCGCCTTTGTTGGTATCACCGATTACGCTCAGCACGAGCTTGGCGACATCGTGTTTGTGGATGTGACCACCGAGGGCGAGACCATCGAAGCTGGTGAGCCTTTCGGCAGCGTGGAGGCAGTGAAGACTGTGGCCGACCTGCTGATGCCCGTCAAGGGCGAGGTGGTGGAGTTCAACGCCGCCTTGGAGGATGCCAGTGCCATCAACAACGACCCCTATGGTGCCGGTTGGATCATCAAGGTAAAGCCCGCCAATATGGCCGACATCAATGGCTTGATGGATGCCGAGGCCTACAAGGCAAAGATTGGTGCATAACAAGTCGTTGTAAGCAGCATTGTAAGCGAGAGCAAGGTGTACGTGCCTTGTTCTCGCTGCTTTTTTCAACGAGGTGGTATTGACGCACTCGGGCAAAATAATTTTGGTGGTAGGGGAAAATGTTGTAACTTTGCATCGTCAACCATCCGAGACCTTGACGGGTAAGAGGGTGGGGGACAGGACATAAAAAAGACGTTGAGCCAACGTTTTATCTGCGGCCTTTGAATCTCGCAAGTTCAAACCTAATGTATCCGCACGGTAAAGCAGCCGGCAGCGTCCTTGCGACTTGTATATTGCCTGTGGGATAGCATGCAACCCACGGGCGAATGTATACGGTCAGCGTGTGCTTCGGCATTGCTTATTCTCGGATACAGGCGATGCGAGAGCCTCAAAGGCGGGATAAGCGATGAGCTGTGATACCCGCGCTTCTTTTTTCTGCCCTGCTTGATTGAAACATTATAGAAAAACAGAAGAAAACAGGGCTGGCTTGTGGTATCGGGGCTGGCGAAATTAATCAACACACAGATGAAACACTAGATTTCATTGATTGCGATGGCGTGCGGATTGTTGTTCTTTGCCTCGTGTGAAAAAGACAATAATTCCACCAACCAAAACGCTCAAGCAGAAACATCGCTTGCCGGTACACAATGGACAGGGTCTTATGATTATAGCAATAAGACGTATACCTTCAGTTTTCTCACGGCTACTACGGTGAGGATGACAGTAAGTGATGCCAAGTACTCGCTTGATGGCACCTACACCTACGCTAATGGTGCTGGTACGATGAAGTTCAACGATGATGGGGATATTGAGAATTTCACATTCACTGTATCGGGGAACAATATGGTCATCGTTGATGAGGATGGAGATTCACTTCAGCTAACCAAGGTGGGCAGCTCAAATGACGGTGGCCAAGGTGGCGGCACTACCATTAGTATGGCCGGTACTTCTTGGTACTTTGCCTATGACGATGATGATTTAGAATGGACATCGGTTATCGTCTTTGAAAGCAGCAGTAGGTTTTATATGTTATGGTATCACTACGGCACACCTGATGGAGACCCAGAATATGGTACCTATACCTACAATAATGGTCGAGGGACAATGACCATCACTGATGGGGATGTCGTTTATAATTACAGATTTACAGTCTCGGGTTCCTATATGGATGTGGAGAGGATAGGCGGAGAGAGCACGTTTCGGTATAAGAAGCAAAACGACGGTGACCAAGGTGGCGGCACTACAGTGCTTACATCGCTTGTTGGCACGCAATGGAGAATAGATGATACTTATCCGTATGAGTACACGATGATAACCTTTGAGACCAGTCGCACAGTCGACTTCTCCTACTATTTCTACGAAGGAGGGTATGAAGGCTCCAAATCGGGTACTTATACTTATAGTAACGGTAGCGGCAGCATTAATCTGGATGACGAACCAATTACCTTTACCATTTCAGGAAACCGAATGTATTTGGATGATGGAGATGCCGAGTATGTGGCAATCAGGTCATCCAAATAGGCGTGGTTGTCAAATAGGCGTTTAACTTCAGGGTGGAGGCAGGCATGCAGCTTCCACCCTTGTTATTTGGCAAGCGGCCTCCATCGCTGGCGGGAAATTATCGGCAGAGAATTGATATTTTTTGTGTAACTTTGCAGCATGAAAGGCAATGAACTGAAGCCTCGCATTGGCATCTTTGGTAGGCGCAATGTAGGCAAGAGTGCACTGGTAAACTACCTGACTGGGCAGCAGGTGGCCATTGTGGACAATACGGCTGGCACCACCACCGACCCCGTCCGCAAGAGCATGGAAATAGGTGGGATAGGCCCTGTGGTGATTATCGATACCGCTGGCCTTGACGATGAAGGTCCACTGGGGCAGCAGCGGGTGGAGAAAAGCATGGCTGCACTGGCCGAGGTTGACCTTGCGCTGATTTGCTTCACCGAGTGGGGCACTCTTGAGCAGCAGGTGGAGGATTGGTGCATAGCACATGGCACAGCCCTGCTTCGTATCCACACCAAGGAGGATATCTCCCCACGTCCTACCATCGCAGCCGATAGGGATGTGCTGGGCATTAGCGTAGTGCATAACGTTGGCCACGACCGCTTGATTGAGGCCATCAGAAAGGCCATGCCCGAGAGTGCATACAGGCAGGCGGTGCTGCTCGAGGACATCGTGGCCGAGGGCGACACGGTGGTGCTGGTTACCCCAATTGACAGCTCGGCTCCCGAGGGGAGAATGATACTGCCACAAGTGCAGGTGCTACGCAATGTGTTGGACTGCCATGCACGTGCAGTGGTGTGCCAGCCTAATGAGCTGCCGTCCACGTTGGCCATGCTTCCGCAGCCGCAGCTGGTGGTTACCGACAGCCAGGCTTTTCAGCAGGTGGCACAAGTGGTGCCAGAGGAGGTGTCGCTCACCTCGTTCAGCGTGGTGCTGGCTCGCCAAAAGGGTCTCTTCGCTGAATATCTCAAAGGGACAAGAGCCATCGGAAGCCTCTCCGACGGCGACCGTGTGTTGCTGCTCGAGAGTTGCACCCACAATGTTACCTGCGAGGACATCGGCCGCGTGAAGCTGCCAGCTGCGTTGCGTAAAGCCACAGGAAAGCGGCTGGATTGCACCGTCATCGGGGGGCAATCGCCTTTGCCCAGCAACATGGCCGACTATGCTTTGGTGGTGCAGTGTGGAGGGTGTGTCATCACACCGCAACAGCTCAAAGCCCGTCTGCTACCCGCCATCGAGGCGGGGGTGGCGGTGAGTAACTACGGACTCGCCCTGGCATGGTGCAGCGGCATATTCGAGCGTGCAACAAAAATATTTAGGCAATGACCGACATCAATCACAGGCCACGGCTTTCGATAGTGGTGGCGCAGGCCGAGGACCAGGCCATCGGTATTGGCGGCGATATGCCGTGGCATCTCAGTGCCGACCTTAAGCACTTCAAATCCATCACCATGGGGCATCCTGTGGTCATGGGGCGGCACACGTGGGAGAGCCTACCAGTGAAGCCTCTCGCTGGGAGGCGCAACATCGTCCTCTCGCAGAGCGAAGGCTTTTCGCCCGAGGGAGCGGAGGTGGTGCGCAGCGTCAATGACCTGTTCGCGCGGATTGCGGACGAAGAAGAGGCTTTCATCATCGGCGGAGGTCAGCTCTATGCGCTGCTGATGCCGTGGGTGGACAGGCTGTATGTTACCTGGGTACACCGCCAGTTTCCAGAGGCCGACACCTTTTTCCCTGTCATCGACCGCTCGACATTTGCCCTCGTGAACCAAAGCGAGCGGAAGGTCGATGAACGTAGCGGACTGGAATATAGTTTTGCAGAATATAGCAGGAAATATGGACGTTAGCATCATCAATATCGGCGACGAACTGCTCCTCGGGCAGGTGGTCAATACCAATGCCTCAACCATGAGTCGTATGCTGGTGGAGGCAGGAATGGAGGTGAAACATGTGCAGGTGGTGGCCGATGACTATGCCGCCATCCGCGAGGCCATAGGAGGTACACTGGCTGGCACTGATGCCGTGCTGGTTACTGGTGGCCTCGGCCCCACAAAGGACGATATTACCAAGAAAGTGCTGTGCGACTACTTCGGCAGCGAATTGGTGGAGAGCAATGAAGCTCTTGACAACGTCAGGCGTATCTTTGCCCAGCGTGGCTATCCGCTGACCGAGGTCAATCGAGCACAAGCCCTTGTGCCTCGTTGCTGCGAGGTGCTCAACAACGACCTCGGCACCGCTCCCTGCATGTGGTTCGGTGGCGAGCATGTGCTGGTGGCGCTGCCTGGGGTACCATTCGAGATGGAATGGCTGATGCGCAACCGCGTTATTCCCAAGCTGCAAGCCACTTTCCAGACGGGCGTTGTACGCCACAAGAACCTGCTGGTGCAGGGTATCGGAGAGAGTTTCCTCTCCGACTTGATCGAACCCTGGGAACTTTCCCTTCCGCCCAGCCTACGCCTAGCCTACCTGCCGGCGGCGGGCATGGTCAAGTTGAGGCTGACTTTTCGTGGCGGCGCAGGCGAACTTGACCCCACGCCACAATACCTGCCTGGATTGTACGAACTGGCTGGCAAGTATATCGTGGGCGAAGACTGTGAGACCCTTGCCGAACTGGCACATAAACGCCTTATCGCTATGCAGGCAACCCTCGCCACTGCCGAAAGCTGCACTGGTGGCACCATCGCCAGTCGGCTGACCTCGCAGGCAGGAGCCTCGGCCTATTTCCGTGGTGGTGTGGTGGCCTACAGCAACGAGGTGAAGGAGGCTGCATTAGGTGTAAGCCATGCCACGCTGCTGACTCATGGGGCAGTCAGTGAAGCGACTGCCCGCGAAATGTCCGATGGCGTCCGCGCACGCTTCTGCTCCGACTATGCCATCGCCACCACCGGCATTGCAGGCCCCACGGGCGGCACGGCGGACAAGCCAGTCGGCACCATTTGGGTGGCCGTCAGCTCCCGCTCGCGTACCGAGGCTCAATTGCTGCAGCTCGGCTCCAACCGCAGGCAGCAGAATATCGACCGTGCGGCCAACCATGCCTTGGCCATGCTAATCCGTATGCTATGACACGTGGAATCTTTGCCATTTTGCTGCTGGTAGTCAGCAACGTCTTTATGACGCTCGCCTGGTATGGCAACCTCAAGCTGGAGCAGATGAACATCACCCGCGACTGGCCTTTGATTGCCATCATCCTCCTCTCGTGGGGAGTGGCACTGCTGGAATACCTCGTGATGATACCAGCCAACCGCATAGGCTCGCAGATAACTGGCGGGCCATTCTCTCTGATGCAGCTGAAAATCATTCAAGAAGCCGTATCGCTGACGGTCTTCACCGTCGTAGTGGCAACAATCTTCAAGGGCGAACCCATACGCTGGAACCACCTCGTCAGCTTTGCATTCATTATCGCCGCCGTGGTTTTCGCTTTTCTGAAGACGGAGTAGTGCGTCAGAGCGGCAGGTGGATGACCTTCTTGGTGGAGAAGTATTCCTCTGCGAACCAGTTGGATATATCCCATGTGCGCACCTTGTGGCGGAAAGGGTAAAGTTCGCTGTCGAGGTCGCCACCCTTTAGGTAGAGGATGCCGTTGTGCAGGTCGTGGTATTGCGACTTGGAGATTTTTCCCCTAACCCACGGCACAAACTCGCCCAGTGCAGTTACCGCCCTCGACACCACAAAGTCGAACTCGCCCTCCACCTGCTCTGCCCTCGTCTGCCGAGCCGTGGCATTGGCCAGTCCCAACTGGGCTATGACGTCGCCTACCACCTTGATTTTCTTTCCCACCGAGTCCACGAGGGTGAACCTGCTCTCGGGAAACATCACCGCCAGCGGCACTCCAGGGAAGCCGCCACCCGTGCCGACATCAAGCACCTCGCACATGGGCTTGAAACGCACCACCTTGGCAATGGCCAGCGAGTGCAGCACGTGGTGCTCGTAGAAATGCTCCATGTCCTTGCGGGAGATGACGTTGATCTGGGAGTTCCACTCCTCGTAGAGCGGCAGCATGGCTGCCAGTTGCTCACGCTGGCGGTCGGTCAGCTCGGGGAAATACTTGATGATTATGTCCATATTCAGTCGCTATAACGCAATGCTGGTGCTAATATTGCCGTGCTGCGAGGGGAAAAACCTCCGCGTCACACCCACCCAGCCTCACTGTTGCCTCGGCCTCTGCACCTCACTTTCCGCTGCCTTTTTTGCTCCGTCTGCCGAAGAGGTCGCCCCAGCGGTCGAAGTCCTTGGTCAGCTTCACCCCAGCCCCCTGCTTGTAGGGCATCTCGGTTCGCGTGTAGTCGTTGGTGTTGGTGCGGTTGTAGACAAACAGGTGAACCAGCGGGTTGAGGCGGTAGCCTATCAGTGCATCGATGATGGTGCCGTTGGCAGTGCTTGCCTCGATTTCGCGACTCTCGCCGCCGTAGCCCACGGTGCTTTCGATATACCATTTGCCCCAGTCTTTGCTGATATTGACGTCGAGCTGGTCGTGGGTCAGGTCGTCGCCAGCTTGATAATTGACGTCCACATTCACAAACTGCACCATATCGCTCACAATGCTGCTCACCGACGAGGCCAGCACAGAGTATCCCCCAGCCAAGCTGTTGTTGCCCGACCCCGAGTTGTCGGCCTGCGAGGTGTTATAGAACTGGCCGCGCAGCAGGAGCGACATCGTCTGGTTGATCATATCCCTTTCACTACTGCGGTCGATGTAGGCAAACACCTCCTCTTCCACGCTGGCATCGGCCCCGGGCAGGCGTAGGTCGAAGCCTACCGTGGGTTCGCGCAGTGTGCCTGCAATGGCTATGATGTTCTCCACCTGCAGGTATTTCTGGGTGTTGTCGAGCGAGGAGAGACTCCCCGTCAGTGTGGATAGGTTTACTCGCTGCGAGTGGACGGCCTTGATGTCGAACCGAGCGTCGCTTATCCCCCCGGGGAAGGCGATGCTGCTGCCGCTCTCTATCGTGAAGTTCTTGGTAAACAGCGAGAGCATACTCAACTTCAACCCTCCCGAGGTAACCTCGTAGTTGCCCACCACCCTTGGGGTCTCGCCTGGCACCATGCTGACATGCAGCGCACCGTAGCCACTGCCGCTGATGTTGGCTCCCACCTCGGAAAAGTCTATGGGCAATTGTAGCTCCAAATCGGGCGTAAGCGTGATGTCAAGCTCAATGTTGAATGGCACCTTGCTCCCCGACCGAGGCTTTTCTTCCTCGGCAGCCGGCAGCGGATGGTCTTCCACAAAGGTGATGAAGCTTTGCGACTTTACCTGCCGCTGGCTGCTGATGGGGACTGCCAGCGTAGATCCCTGGAGGGTGGTAGCCGCACCTGTCAGGCGCATATTGCCCATGTTGCCCTTCACCCCCCCCCGCAGCCCAGCGAGCAACCGCCCGCGGTAGTTGTTGCCCCGTGGGCGGTCGAGCAGCAGCAGGCTGTCGGCCTGCACCCCGAGGTCGAGTTCCACCAAGTCCGTCCCACCGTAGCGTATGGTGCCATCCAGCAAGGCCACATGCCCCTGGTGGTCGGCCACTCGGAAGCCTTGGAGTGTGATATAGTTGTCGCGGAAGTGGAGGCTGTCGGCAAATTGGTAGCTAACGCCCGTGGCCTCCACCCTTATCACACCCTCCTCCACTTTGGCCTCGCCCTTTATCACAGGCGATTTCAGCGTCCCGCCGATGTCGAAACTGCCGTGAAGTTGCCCGCCAAAGTTGCTGGCAAAAGCTTTGAGGAACGGGGCAGCCATCGCCAACTCAAACTTGTCGAACCCCACCGTGAAGTGCAGCGGCTTCTCTTCCTGCCCCAGACCCATCCATCCCTGTGCGTTCAGCCGTTTGCCCTCCACCTGCAGGTTGAGCGCCCCTTGCTCGGCATTCCAGTCGGAGTGAATGCCCATGTCGCCCAGCTGCTGGCTGTTCACCACGCAGCTGTCCACCGCAAGGCTTGCGTTGAAGTAGGGTACCCGGCCGAAACCGAACATGCTGAACCTCCCATCCACTCGCCCTGCCACCTCCACCTGGCTCCGCTTCAGCAGCACACTGCCCACGCTGGCCAAGTTGAACCGCTCGAAATCAAGCTCCACGTAGTCCTCCTCGCCACCCAGCAGCTGCACCGTGGCGTTGATGCCCTGCTCGCCGCCCGTCAGCCTGATGCCGCTTCCACAGAGCGAAAGCCTCGGGCGGCGGTAGACCAGCAGGCTGTCTATCCCCACCTCCCATCGATGTCTCCCCACCCGAAACCCTGGGTGCACCACGCTCACGCGGTGGCTATCCAGCGCCAGCCGCAGGTCGCCCTCGCTTTCTGCCTCGCCGTTGCCCCAGGCAAGACCCGCCTCGGCATGCTCCCCGCCGTTGAGGAGCGTCGCCTCCACATTCTGCAGCCACTCGCGTTGCCCGACAGCCACCGAGGGGCTCTCCACCGCCAGCCGGTAGGCATCGCCCTCCATCTGCCCTGTGGCACCCACGGCTTTCATCTCCACACTCCCCACTCGCAACCGCTCACTGCGCATGGCCACCTTCAGCAGCTCGTAGTGGTTGTAGCTGCCGCTGAGCCGAGTGCCAGCGGCTACCGCCACCGTCGGTGCCAGTGCCTGAAGCAATCGTCCACCATCCAGCCATTGCACGTTGAAGGCCACCGTGCTGCTCTCGATGGCAGCGTAGTCTGTCCCCTCACCATCGGCTCTCTCGCCGTGCAGTGCTGCGGGCACTATCTTCTCCGCCGTCCGCCGTGCCATCAGCGGCAGGTCGGCATAGGCAAAATTACCACTGGCCGAGGCCTCAACCGCCTCGCTCTCCAGCCGCACCTCCTTTCGCCGCCCGTCCGAGCGCACGGTGAGCGTGGCCTCCTCTATCCTTGCCTCACCCATCTGCGCACCCTGCACCACCAGTGCACCACTCATCTCATCGGGCGTATTGCCTTTGAAGTTGGCCACCAACTGCCCTTTCACTTCGCCAAACCGCTCTTTGAGCAGCCCAAAGGCATCGGCACGCAGCCGCTGCACATCAAGGCTCGCATAGTAGCCGCGCACCGTGTCGGCCAACTTCGCCTTCCCCTCGAGGGTAAATCGTGCCAAGCTGTCGGCACAGCGAGCCGCGACCTCCACCGTGCCGCCATCCAACCCCGCAGTTACACCTATCGGTGCCAGCCGTTGCCCCTTCACCACGCTCTCGTGCAGCTCCACCTCGGCCCTGCCTTTCACCTGCGCGGGGCGAACTTTCCCTTTGGGCATACTCGCCTCGGCCTTCAGTGTCAGGCCGCTTTGCGTCAGCCAATCGCTCTTCAGCGACCCGAAGTTCAGCCCACCGCTCTGCGCTTCCAATAGCAACTGTCGCCGCCCATCGGCAAGCCTCCAGCTACCCCGTGCATGAAGGCTTCCCAGCTGGCTTGCCACCCTCGCGTCAGTCCAAGCCGTGCCCTCCCACGTGCCACGACCCGAGGCCGTCAGCTCCATCCGTCCAGCCTGGCGCAGCCAAGTGGCCAACCCCGAAGGTAGGCGCCCTCCCACACTCGCCATTAGTGCCCCGACATCGGCCTCGCGGCTTCGCACGCGCAGCTGGTCAATATCCCACGAAAGTCCCTTGATCGAAGGCAACCCCACCAGCAGTCCGTCGGCCTCGATCTGCGTGCCGCCACCGTAGCCCACCCGCAGGCCGTCCAGCTGCAGGCTGTCTATCCGTCCGCTCCCCTCGCCCGACACCTCCAACTGCAAATCCCACTCTGGCAACCGCCGCATCCAGTAGGCCACATCGCGCATCGCCAAGCGCGTACCCTCGCCCAACGCCAATCGGCACTCGACCGAATGGTAGATGTCGCCCAGCTCACGCCAATGCCCATAGTGCATATAGCCATCGGCGCAAAGGTGGCTCTGCGGCGTCAGCACTTCAAAGCCTTCAAGCTCAATTCCTGTGCGTGCCACACGCATCCGTCCGCTCATCTCCTCCACTCGGAAGCCACTCCGCTCCTCGGTAGCCATGCGCACTATCCGCATCGACACATCGTCGTTCACCAACTTGAAATCCTTAAACTTACCCGAAATGTCGGCAAACTCCATGTGGGCCGTGTTCACTCTCCCAGCCATCTCCGCCCGCTTCGACGGCAAATCCAGTCGGAAATGCATGTGCTTCAAAGTCAGCGTCCCCATCTCAAGCACGAACTTCTTCCCGCTGCTCTTCCGCTCGCGATCTCGATTGAAATAGTCAATGATATACTGCAAGTTAATGCCGCTGCGCCCGAGCGAATCCTCCTTGCTGTACTTCTCCAAGTGGAAATACACATTCTCCAGTGCCACACGGCCGAAACGCAGCTGTGTGCCTATCACATACTCACCTTCCGCGCCTCCCTTTTTGAACGGGAACTGCTTGAAATGCAGGCGCAGTGCCTCGGCTCGCAATATCGTATCGCCCTCGGGCGAGACCAGCAGCAAATCGTGAGCCACAAAGCCGCTCAGCGGCCTCAACCCGAGCGACCCGACGCTCACCTCGCCACCCCACTGCCGCGAGAAATAGCTCCCCGACAAATGCCCCACATAGGTCTGCACCAGCGAGTAATTCATCGCAGCCACAGCCACATAGAGCACCAGCAACACGCCAGCGCCCACCTTAGCCGCTATGTTCAATCCCTTTTTCACTTCGGCATCCCAATAGGATACAATCGCGTAAGCCACGCAATAACTTCCCCCTTTAACGTTATTTGCACGCATTTATTACATCTGCCGTGCAATTTTCCCATCACACCGCTATATCTGCCGTGCAATGTTCCTTCCCCGCCGAGTTCCAACGGCCCACAGCGTCGCCCCCACAGCCGTGCAAGCCAAAAAGCGACTTCAACAAAGGCAGAATTTGCCAAAAGTCGGATAGGGACTTCCCCCGTGTTTGGGTCGTGCATGGGCCGTGTTTGATCCGTGTCAGGTCCGTATCGAGTCGGAGGTGACACGGACCTGACACGGAGTTGACACGGAGATGACACGGAGATGGTGGTAATTGAGAATTGAGAATTGAGAATTGAAAATTGGGTCGCTGCCCTCTCTCTTATCACAAATCACAAATCACAATTCACTTAATTGAGAATTGAGAATTGAGAATTGGGTCGCTGCCCTCTCTCTTATCACAAATCACAATTCACTTAATTGAGAATTGAGAATTGGGTGTGTGATTTGTTGATTTAGGTTCACGATGCCGACTGCATCACATATGCAAAATAGCGCAGAGGCACACCGTCGGCAAACTGGTAGAATATCATTTTCATAAGGTGCCTTCAGGTGCCGCAGCCCTTGGAATGCTTGGCTGTGCAGTGTTTGCGGGCGGCCTTTCTTATCTCATCTATCATTACATTACACCACTGAAAACAAAAAACAAGAACATTGTGTGAGGGTGGGGGGGGGGGCATTGGCTATGAGGTGTATGGCTCGACTGTAAGTAAGAGCACGATAGCGAAATGGAGAACACTCACAAATCTCCAAGAACAAAGGTCTTTGAGGAATGGTAGCGAGTGCCAACGACGCCCGTTGTGGCGTTGCAACTACTCTTGTGGCACGAGAGGCTGCGGAGAAGGAGATTGACGAATCCGTCGTTTCTTCAATGAATGCCAAACAGATAGCACAAGGATATAACATATTAACAATAAAAAGCAGCAAAGAATGGCAGATATTTCGTATATTTGCACTTCGCAAAGAAATAAAAAGTAGACATCGAAAATATTAATCCGTAAATGGTTAAGCAATTATGGCAAAAGATGAAAGAACACCCAGTGGATGTTTTGATAGCGAAGCGGAGAACGGGTTAATGACTTGCGATGGTAACTATGCGGCGGCTCATGTGGCCTATATGTTGTCGACCGAGCCAACGGCACACCACAGCGAGGTTGCGACAATCTATTCCATCATGCCGTTGAACCCGATGGCGGGGTGCATGTCTTGATTTGCCATTTTGCCTTATAATGACAAATAATATGCAGAAGATCCAGATATTCCAAGATAAGAAGGTGCGCACACATTGGGATGCGGAGCACGAGGAGTGGTACTTCTCGGTGGTGGATGTAGTGGCGGTGCTGACAGACCAACCCACTGCCAGAAATGCCAGCACCTATTGGGCTGTGCTTAAAAAACGCCTCAAAGCTGAGGGTGCTGATGAACTGCTTACAAATTGTAAGCAGTTGAAAATGGTCTCAACCGATGGGAAGCACAGGCTTACGGATGTGGCTGATACAAAACAGCTTCTGCGCATTATCCAATCCATCCCCTCACCTAAAGTTGAGCCATTCAAGCAATGGATGGCGCAGGTCGGAGCAGAACGGCTGGATGAGATAGCCGACCCTGAGAAAGCTATCGCTCGTGGTGCCGACTTCTACCGTGCCAAAGGCTACAGCGAAGGGTGGATTAACCAACGACTGCAATTAATCGATCCCAACTTTAAAGTGATCGAATTCGACCACTTTAGAATGACAAACCCCTCAAAATCGATGGTGTTACAAATAAGACCTCGAATATAATATGGAAGGAGAAGATATCATCAT
>JAFTBM010000013.1 GCA_017455205.1 Bacteroidales bacterium | reverse complement strand
CCCCTACTCTTGCCCTCCATTCCCCCTCCCCTACCCCTTTTTCGCCCCAACTCCGCCCCTTGCACCCCATTTCACCACCAAAACCTCGCTTTACTCACTGTCCTCCACCATATTAAGCCCCGTTTAACCAAACAAAACAGCCCCAGCACCGGATTAGAAAAAGGGCGGATAGCACCCCGCCCGTAAGCGAAGCGAAGATGGGCAGGGCGGCAAGCAAAACGGTGATAAGGGCGGATAGCACCCCGCCCGTAAGCGAAGCGAAGATGGGCAGGGGAGCAAGCAAAACGGGGACAAGGGCGGATAGCGCCTAACCCGTAAGTGAAGCGAAGATGGGCAGGGCAGCAATCAAGACGGAAAAGGATGCCGATAGCACCCGACCCGTAAGTGAAGCGAAGATGGGCAGGGCAGCAATCAAAACGGGGATAATGGCGGATAGCACCTAACCCGTAAGCGAAGCGAAGATGGGCAGGGGAGCAAGCAAAACGGGGATAAAGGCGGATAGCACCTGGGGCGTAAGTGGAGCGGGAATGGGGCGTGATTGGTGCGTGTGATGTCCGAGCAGAGTCGGAGGTGACACGGACCTGACACGGAGTTGACACGGAGTTGACACGGACCAAGTCCCTACCCAAAAGCATATTTTTCCCCCAACAAGAAGGTACTCCAAAGGGGGGATTTCGGAGGTGGAGGAAGATTTTTTTTGGTGGTCGGGATGGATGTTGTATTTTTTTTGTATATTTGCAACCGAGAATGAGGCTGTCGGTTGTGTGGGTTGGGGGTGGATGTGGGTGTGGGAATGAGATGAACATTAAATAGGATAATAGTATGGGAAGAATTGTTGTTGGGTATGATTTTTCGGCGGGTTCGGCCAAGGCTGTTGGGCTTGCAGTGGATATTGCCAATCGTTGGCGGTGCGATTTGCGCTTGGTGTATGTGAGTGAGCGGTATGAGGATGAGGTGCCGTTGAGGGAGGAGATTGAGCGTCGGGTATCGGAGTTGGCGATGGGGATGAAGGAGGGTAGGATGGAGTATGTGGTGAGGCAGGGGAGTCCGGCGGAGGAATTGGCTGCGCAGGCGGAGGCTGATAGGGCTGAGCTGCTGGTGGTGGGGACGCATGGTATGTCGGGGTTGAAGACGAATCTTTTGGGCAGGAATAGTTATCGGACGATAGAGCGGTCGGCGGTGCCTGTGCTGATTGTGAGGGAGGATTTTGATTTCAACAAGGATTTGGAGAGGATAGTGGTTCCGATAGATAGCAGTGAGGAGACGCGCCAGAAGGTGGGGGAGGCTGCGATGTTTGGGCGGACGTTTGGGTCGGTGCTTCATGTGGTGGGGCTATATAGTTCGGGGGCGAAGGAGACGCATCGGACGGTGGATACTTATGTGCAGAATGTGGAGCGATATTTGGAGCGGATGGGTGTGCGGTTTGAGAGTCGGCGGAGGGAGGTGGAGCGCAATGTGGCGGCGGATACGCTGGCTTATGCTTCGGAGGTGGGGGCGGATATGGTGGTGATTATGACGGAGCAGGAGCGGCATTTGAGCAATTTGCTGTTGGGGACTTACGCACAGCAGATTATCAATCAGGCGACAATGCCTGTGCTGACGGTGCGTCCGAAGCAGGTGATGACCGAGAATTCTAATTATTGAGTGGAGGGAGGCGGAGATGAGACGGATGGTATGGGTGGCGATGGTACTGGTGTGGGGTTGGAGCGGGGTGGCGAAGGCGCAGAGCGGGAAGGTCGCGGTGGTGGGCGATGTGGCGGTGGAGCAGATGGTGGAGCGGCATGTGGAGTTGAACCAGCGGGTGCAGACGATACCGGGCTATAGGGTGCAGATAGCTTCGTTTTCGGGTGCAAACTCGAAGGCGAATGCATTTGCGCTGCGGGAGCGGTTTTCGGAGGAGTGGGGGCAGGTGGGGGTGTATATTGTGTTTGATGAGCCGAATTTCAAGGTGAAGGTGGGTGATTTTCGGACGCGGCTTGAGGCGTTTGCGTTTTTGCAGCAGATTAAGGGTGAGTATAAGGGATATATTGTGAGGGATGGTATCAATCCAGAGCCGCCGGAGCAGGTGGAGTATGCGCCTGACGATGAGGCTTCGGGAGATGAGTAGCCGCGAATGCGTTAGACAAATAGTGAGGCGGCGATGCCGTCGGCGTGGAGGAGACCTTCGCCAGTGGGCTGAAGGTGGGAGGGTGTGGATTGGAGCCAGCCGCAGTTGATGTAGGGCTGGGCTTGTTTTATGAGCGTGGCGAGACGGCTGGCGGGGACGGATGCGAGTGGTAGGCCGCGGGTGGTGCGGAGGGAGGTCATTAAGAGTTCGTTGAAGTCGTCGGCTGGGGTGAGGATTTCGTGGCCTTCGATGGGGAGCGTGGGCGAGGGGGAGGTGAGGGCTGCGATGTAGCGTGCGGTGCTGGCGAGGTTCCAACTTCGGCAGGAGCCGTTGAAGCTATGGGCAGAGGGGCCGAGGCCGAGGTAGGGTGTGCGGTTCCAATAGCGGCTGTTGTGGATGGATTGCTTTCCAGGGAGAGAAAAGTTGCTGACTTCGTATTGGATGAAGCCTTGACTGGCGAGCCACTGGCGGACTTGGTGGTATTGGCGGGCGACTTCATCGTCGGTGGGGAGGGCGAGTCGGCCTTGCTTGACGTGGAGTTCGAGTGCGGTGCGGGGTTCGAGGGTGAGAGCGTAGGCGGAGACGTGGGAGATGGCTTGGAGTGGGAAGTGGAGGAAGTCGGGCGGCGAGGGTAGGCCGTAGATAAAGTCGAGCGAGAGGTTGGAGAAACCAGCGGCGAGGGCTGCATCGATGGCGGCGAGGGATTGGCCGACGGTGTGGCGTCGCCCGAGCAGCTGGAGGTCGGCATCGCTGCCGCGTTGGATGCCAAGGCTGAGGCGGTTGAAGCCGAGAGAGCGGAGGGATGCGAGGTAGGAGGGTGAGAGGTGCTCAGGATTGGCTTCGAGGGTGGCTTCTTCGAGTCGGGAGAGGTCGAAATGGCGATGGAGGGAGGTGAGGATTTGATTGATTAGGGAGAGCGGAAGAATGGAGGGTGTGCCGCCGCCGAGGTAGAGGGTGCGGATGGGGTGGGTGATTTCGCTGTGGCGGAGTTGGATTTCGACGGTGAGAGCTTGGGCGAAAGTGTGCATTAAACTATCGGAGGCAGGGCGTGAGTAGAAAGCACAGTAGTGGCATTTGCTGCGGCAGAATGGGATGTGGAGGTAGAGCATCGGCGCGGGTGGTTATTGTGCTGCGGGTGCGTCGAGGAGGAGTTCGGCGGCGGCGTAGGGGGTGATTTTGTTGGCGAGGATGTCGGCACGGAGTGATTCGAGGCGGGTTTCGATGCCGGGGGTGGCGTAGAAACGGTCGCGGAGGGCTGATTCGAGGGTGTCGGTGAGGATGCGGAGGTTTTGCTGACGGCGTTTTTGGTCGAAGTAGCCGTTGGCCTGGGTGAAGGCGATGTAGTCGGAGACTTCATGCCAGAGGTCGGCGATGCCCTGCGAGGTGTAGGCGGAGCAGAGGAGAACTTTGGGAGGCCAGCCGCTGTCGGGCATGGGGAAGAGGTGGAGGGCGTTGCGGAGCTGTGTAGCTGCGAGCTGGGATTGCTGGGGGTTGATTTCGCACTTGTTGATGGCAATCATGTCGGCCATTTCCATAATGCCGCGTTTGATACCCTGGAGTTCATCGCCTGCGTTGGCGAGTTGGAGGAGGAGGAAGAAGTCGACCATTGAGTGGGCGAGGACTTCACTCTGCCCCACACCGACGGTTTCGACGATGACGATGTCGAATCCCGCGGCTTCGCAGAGGGTGATGATTTCGCGCGTCTTGCGAGCCACGCCGCCGAGTGAGCCTGCCGAGGGGCTGGGGCGGATGAAGGCGTTGGGGTCGGTGGAGAGGGATTCCATGCGGGTTTTATCGCCGAGTATGGAGCCATGGCTGCGCTCGCTGGAGGGGTCGATGGCGAGGACGGCTACGCGGTGGCCCGCGGCTGTGAGCATGGTGCCGAGGGATTCGATGAGGGTGCTTTTGCCTGCACCTGGGACACCAGTGATGCCGAGACGGATACTGCGTCCGCTGTGGGGCAGACAGGCTTCGATGACCTGCTGGGCTTTGCGGCGGTGGGCTGGGAGGGTACTCTCGACGAGGGTGATGGCACGACTGAGGAGAGTGCGGTCGTGGCGAAGGATGCCTTCGACAAGGGCGTCGGCTGCGGGTTCTTCACGCTTGCGAATGCGGAGACGGGCAGCGTAGTCGCTGCTGACCTGCTGGGGTTGTGGAACGCCGTCCTTAACGTTGAGGGCGGAGTCGTAGTCGAAATTGCTGTAAAGATGCTTGTCGTCCATAATGTAAGGATAACGGCAAGGCAGGTGGGCATATTGCGTAGGGGAAAAGAAAGAGGCTCGCAACCTTCGCAGTTGCGAGCCTTTCGGTAGCGGGAATCAGACTTGAACTGATGACCTCCGGGTTATGAATCCAGCGCTCTAACCAGCTGAGCTATCCCGCCGAGCGTTTTCACGGCTTGAAAACGGGTGCAAAGGTAGTACTTTTTTACGATATGGCCAAAAATATTTGCCAATTAATTCTCAATAGGCACAAATTCAGCAGTATAATTATGGGTTACGCGGAGTGCATTAAGGGTAAAAAAGAGGTAGCCCACTGTCGGTTGAAGCCAGATTTTGCATTGACAGTGGGCTACCTATACGCCCAGATGGGCTGTGGTGGTTAGCGGAGTTCCACCTTGCCGAGGGCTTGGCGATTGCCAGCCGTGGCACGCACCAGGTAGATGCCGCGCGGCAGGAGGCTCACGTCGATGGTGGGACGGTCGCCACTGACGGTCAGGGTGGCTGCAATGCGCCCATCCATGGCGATGAGGTCCACCTCGGTGGATTCGCCTTGCCAAGGGAGCTCGAGGGTGAGCAGACTGGTAGCGGGATTGGGAAGGAGGTGCAAGACATCTTCACCCTCGTCCACATAGGCGATGCCCTGCGTTGGGGCGAAAGTGGCGGTATAGGTAGCCGCACCACGCACCGTTACGTAGCGGCTGGCTTGCGTGTTGCCATCCTGCCACTGCACAAAGCGGAAGCCTGTTTTGGGCGTGGCCGTGAGGAGAATGATGGTATCCATTGGGTAGTTGCCACCGCCGCTGACGGTGCCCATAGTGGTGTCGTTGGCCACGGCGGTGATGGTGTAGGTAGGTATGGCCTCGAAGGTGGCGGTATAGGTGGCATTGGCCGTTATGGTAACGCTGCGGGAGGGCTGGGTGTTGCCATCGTTCCACTTCACGAAGCGGAAGCCGGCGTTAGGCGTTGCAGTCAAGATAGCCGTGCTATTTTCCTGGTAGTTGCCACCACCGCTGACGGTACCCATTGCGGGGTCGCTGGAGAGGACGGTGATGGTGTAGGTAGGAATGGCCTCGAAGGTGGCGGTGTAGGTAGCGTTGGCCGTTACGCATACGATGCGGGAGGTCTGGCGGTTGCCGTCCTGCCACTGCACAAAGCGGAAGCCTGCATTCGCCGTGGCGGTAATCCTGACGCTGTCGCCCTGCATGTAGGTGCCGCTGCCAGTGACGGTACCCATCGTCGGGTCGTTGGGAGCCACGGTGAGGGTGAAGGTGGGTACAGCCTCGAAGGTGGCGGTATAGGTGGCATTGGCCGTCACGGTAACGTTGCGGGAAGACTGGGTGTTGCCGTCCTGCCACTGCACGAAGCGGTGGCCAAAGGTGGGTATGGCCTTCAGGGTGGCAGTAGCACCTTCATAATAGGAGCCGCCACCGCTGACGGTACCCATCGTGGTGTTGCTCGAGACCACGGTGAGGGTGAAGGTGGGTAGTGCTTGGAAAGATGCGATGAACTGGGTGTCCTGCACCACAATGACGCTGCGGGGGTTCTGCTGGTTGCCGTCCTGCCATTGGTGGAAGCGGTAGCCTGCGGCGGGTGTGGCCGTCAGGGTAGCCGCAGTGCCTTGGCGATAGCGTCCGCTGCCGCTGACCGTGCCTTGCGCGGTGTTGGCCGAGGTGGCGGTCAGCGTATATTGTGGTAGCACTTCGGGCATAATGGCACGGAGAGGCCATGTGCCGCTGAAATAGGGGGCGGCATCCGAGGCGGTGCTCAAGCGGCGGTGGCAGTTGTTGTTCACTCCGTATTCAAACACTACAGTGAATGACCTCCAACCTGTGCCAGGTTGGTATACCCAGCTGCCATCGGGGTTGCCAGTGTAGAAGTCCTCGTACACCACATCGTTCTGCTCGTAGGCGGTGGTGAGGATTTCATCCTTGGCGCTGATGGTTATCCAGACGGACTGCGAGGGGTCGATAGTGATGGGGCTGCTGAAGGTGTAGGTCTGCCAACCAAAGAAATACTCCATTGGACTGCGGCCAAACACCTGCTCGCGGAGCAAGGTCTGCGGGGCACTGGTGCCACCGCTATAGACGCGCACGGTGTCGTACTGGTAGCGCTTGTTGGTGAAGAGCTGGACAGCAGTCAGCTGGTTGCGGCGCGTGAGCAGTGCTGGGTCGTAGCGCACGCCCCACACCTTGTGCGAAGTGCCGATGCAACAAGTGGATGAGAACGCAGCCATCGTGCCACCGTTATCATCGCCGCCGGTGTCATATATCAGCGTGTCGCCCTGCTCCACGGGGGCAAAGTGGGCGGTGAAGGTGAGTGTATCGTGGTTGTAGACATAGGCACTGTCAAGATAGATGTACACGTGCGTGTAGTCTTGGTCGTGGGTGGCCCACACCTCGCTGGAGTCGGGATAGGTGGAGGACCAGCCGAGGAAACGTGCCTTGGGGGTGTTCACCACGACATCCACACCATTGACCAGACGGGTAACCTCGAAATCGTGCCATCCGCTGGCGGTAGTAACGCTTCCCAGCGTGGTGTCGTTGCTCTCGAAGCGGACGTATATCTTCGAGGGAGTGGAGTAGGAGGCAATGAAAGTGGTGTCGCTCACCACACGGACGGAGCGTGGGTTGTCGGTGTTGCCGTCGTTCCAGCCGAGGAAGCGGTTGCTGCCCCCTTGGTCGGCGGTGATGACCACCGTGGTGTCGCGCAGGAAAAGGCCGCTGCCCGAGCCGCCGACCACCGTCAGCTGCCGCGGGTTGAAGAGGCCGTTGAAGATGCAGCGGATGCCGCTCTGCGAGCTGTATTGGCCGCAGAAGTTGGGCACCTTATGGTAGAGCCAGCTCGCTTTGTTCATGGTTTGCACCCATACGGTGTAGACTTTAGTGCTATCGAGCCTCAGCACATCCTTGAGGTAGCAGGTGTTCCACATGCCAGGGTAGGCTGGGTAGACGGTGCGGCAGAAGAGGGTGTCGCTGGGGTCGCTTGGGTTGAGCATATAGATTTTGTAGGCTCCCGAGTCATCTGGGTAGTACATCACGGCGGTGAGTTGGCTGTTGTTGCGGATGATGTTTTTGTCAATGGTCATGGAGGTCATACTGGTACGGCTGGTATAGCCGGTATAGTTGCCATTGTCCTTCTGCAGGGTGTCGCCCTGGAGGATAGGCTCGAAGTAGGCGGTGTAGGTACGGTCGCCTCCGGCGAAGACATAGCGGCGGTTCCACGAGCTGCCATCGTCCCAATGGCTGAAGCGGTAGCCAGCTTGCGGACGGGGCGACAGGACGTAATAGCCGTCAAATACACGGGTGTCGCTGCCGCTCAGTCGCCCTTTGGTGGCGTCCTCGGTGATGCCCGCTATGTTGTATCTGACCGTCTGCGAGCCGGTGCTCACCGCGAGGCTCTGCATCGTCAGGCTGCCGCCGATGGTGGTGATGGCTATCTGCGGATTGGTGGAGGCGTAAGCCGAGAGGCTGACGCTGCCGGTAGCCTCGCTGCCGGTATAGACGGGTGTGCCGCCAAGCAGGATGGCGTAGGTGCCGGTGGCGGTAGCCTGCCAAGTGAGCGTGGCCTCGTCGGTGGGGAGAGCCAGCTTGGGGCCGCGGAGCGTGTCGCCTGCGGCGAGGCTCCCCGTCCAGTAGTGCCGCCAATCGCTGAAGTCCTCGCTGAAGGGCAACCCTACCGTCCACTCTGGCTTGATGCCGATGATGATTTCCATGTTCATCGAGTAGTTGTTGTCGCTGTTGCTACCCGTGCCACCGCTGCCAGGATGCAGGGCGTTGGTGAGGAAGTAGCCATCGTATACGCCATTCCAGCCCCAGTTGAAGTGAAAACGATCCTGTGCATCATAGCCATCGCAGACGAAGGCGTGGCCACCCGAGTAGCCGTCGCCGGCGTAGAGTACGGGGCGTCCTGCCGCCAACTCGCCTTTGAGAATGGCCGTCCACTCTGCCTCGGTAAAATGTCCGCGCGAGAGGGAAATGATGTTGCGCGAATAGCCGAAATAGCGCCAGAGCGCCTGCTCCGCGCAAGCCCGATTCTCGCCATTCAATGCCGTGTAGGCACTGCTCGCGGAGAGGCCGTAGTTCATACTGACCGCACGTCCCACGTGGAACATCAGCTGTGCCACCGCCGCCTTCTGCGCGTCGCTGCTGGCGCTGGTCAGCTCGGCTGGCATGTTGGCCCAGTCGTAGGCAGTGGCAAGATTGACATCGCTGAACGTCGTGGTGCTGTTGGTTCCCCTGTAAGGGTGATTCCAGTACTTCATCACTTGCGCCGTAGCCGTGGCCACACAGCCCGTGAGGCTGCGCTCGCCACTGACGAGCGGGCACGAGTCGTTGTAGCCATCCCACGACTGCCCCCAGCGGGTGGCAATCATCGGTGCCACCGCCGAAGGCTCGCCGCTGGTCAGCGACATATCGCCCCCGG
Organism: Bacteroidales bacterium; assembly: GCA_017455205.1. GTDB lineage: Bacteria > Bacteroidota > Bacteroidia > Bacteroidales > P3 > Colimorpha. The sequence continues at coordinate 4,880 of JAFTBM010000013.1, read as the reverse complement.
TGCCGTACTGCGCTTCGTAGTACATCCCGTCGGCGGGGGCACCCGATGCTGCCGCAAGTGCTATCTGCCGGCTGATGCCCTCGAGCCACCAGCGCACCACCTCGGGCAGGGTGTCCCCCACCCTTGAGTCGAGGCTGTAGGCCACCACGGGCAACGCACAATCGTCGCCCGACACCACCACATACCCCCGCCCACTGCTGTGGACAAACAGGTAGAGGTTATCAATTCCCATCTGGCGCAACGCCAGCGAGCCGCCCCGCTTGTGGGCACCCGGGATTGACTGCCAAAACTGCTTGGCTACACTCTGTGCGGCCTCGCGTCCCACAGGTTTCGCCTCCGCTGCGCCGCAAGCCACAATGAGAGCCACGGCCAAAATCAGTCGTTTCAATCGCATAACCTATAAATTAAATGATGAATACTTCGTCCGAAGCCACAGCTCGGGGCTTTCCACCCCGCCGCCGCTACTTGGTTGCCCGCACGTACAATGCCGCCTTCCTCGTCCTGCCACTTACACCCAATGCACCCTACCGCCGCTTGGCAGCAGTCCGTAGGGGGGGGGGGGCAAAACGCTGATACTGTGCATTATATGGCGAATATAATGGCTATCTTGATGCTAATAATCTGCTGCAAATGTAAACAAAAAAAACGAAAACTGGCAAAACACCATGACCAGCGTGAAGTTTTTTTGTGTAAATTTGCAACCGTCAATGAGCGACATGGAGACATACTACGCCGATGTCCTGCTACCGCTGCACCTGCCTGATACCTACACCTATCGCATACCGCGCGAGCTGGTGGGCGAGGTGAAGGTGGGCGTGCGGGTGGTGGTGCAGTTTGGGCAAAAACGAATGTATTCCGCCGTAGTGCGGCGCATACATAGTGTGGCTCCCAAATGGCAGTGTAAGTACGTGATTGAGGTGCTGGACAGCGAGCCCGTGGTGAGCCTGCGGCAGATGGAGTTCTGGGAATGGATGGCTGGCTACTACATGTGCTGCGTGGGCGACGTGATGGCCGTGGCACTGCCAGCGGGACTGAAACTGGCCAGCGAGTCGACGGTGAGCATCCACCCCGACTTCGACGGTGAGCTAACCCGATTGAGCAAATACGAGCGGCTGGTGGTCGACCTGCTCACCCAGCACCCCGTGATGAAGCTCGACGACATCAGCCGTGCATTGGGAATACAGAAGATTATGCCACTGATGCACACGATGATTGAGCGCTCGGTAGTGATTATGGACGAGGAGCTGCGGCAGCGCTTTGTGCCGAAAAAGAGCACTTTCGTCAAACTGGCAACACCCTACGCAACCGAAGAAAGCCAGCGAGCCTTGCTGGAGGAGCTGGAACGCAAACGCAGCACCCGCCAAGTGGAACTGCTGCTGCTGCTGCTGCAAAAGAGCCACTTCGGGCGCGAAGCCGTGGCCAAACGCGACCTGCCGCAGGGGTCTGCCCTCCAAACGCTGCTCAAGCGAGGTGTACTCGAACAGGAAGAGCGCGTAATAAGTCGCATAGCCAGCGGCGAGGCCACAGCCACCGTGGAGAGCATCCAGCTCAACGCCGAGCAGCAGGCCGCATTCGACTACCTATCCCATGGGAGCGACAAAAGCATCAACCTGCTGCATGGCGTGACCTCAAGTGGGAAGACAGAAGTCTACATCAAGCTCATAGCCGACCAGGTGGCACAGGGCGCACAGACCCTCTTTCTGCTGCCCGAAATCGCCCTCACCGCACAGGCCATCAATCGGCTGCGCCGCTACTTCGGCGACCTCGTGGGGGTCTACCACTCCCGCTTTTCGGCCAGCCAGCGGGTGGAGGTGTGGCAAGGCGCTGCCTCGGGGCGCTACAAGGTGCTGCTGGGGGCCAGGAGTGCCCTTTTCCTCCCCTTCCAAAAGCTCTCGCTCATCATCGTGGACGAGGAGCACGACACCTCCTACAAGCAGCACGAACCCGCCCCACGCTACCACGCACGCGACTCCGCCCTCTACCTGGCCAGCCTCTGGGGTGCACGGACAGTGCTGGGCAGCGCCACGCCGAGCATCGAAAGCTACCACCACGCCACCAACGGAAAATACGGCCTGGTGAAGATGCAGCACCGCTACGGCGGACACGAAATGCCCACCGTGGAATGTGTGGACATGAAGGCGGCGGCTCAAAACAAAGAGCTGAAAGGTCCCTTCAGCAAGGTGCTACTGACGGCCATCAGCGAGGCACTGGCCAACAAGGAGCAAGCCATCCTCTTCCAAAACCGACGAGGCTTCTCGCTGCGGCTGGAATGCGACGAGTGCCACCACGTGCCGCAATGCATCAACTGCGACGTGTCGCTGGTCTACCACAAAAGCTCGGGGACACTGCGCTGCCACTATTGCGGCTACTCCATCCCCGTGCCAGCCGAGTGCCCCGCCTGCCAATCCACGCGGATGCGGATGACTGGCATCGGCACCGAGCGAGTGGAAGAAGACCTGCAAATCATGCTGCCCGAAGCCCGCGTGGCACGAATGGACATCGACAGCACCCAGCAGAAGAATCAATACCTCGAGCTGCTCTCCGACTTTGCTGACCGCAAGATAGACATCCTCGTGGGCACACAGATGGTCACCAAGGGGCTGGACTTCGGCAACGTGTCGGTAGTAGGGGTGGTCAGTGCCGACAATGCCATCAACTTCCCCAACTTCCGCAGCTACGAGCGTGCCTTCCAGCAGCTGACCCAAGTGAGCGGCCGTGCTGGGCGGCGCGGGGGCGGCGGACAGGTGCTGATACAGACCTACAACCCCAACCACCACGTGCTCGAACTGGTGAAGCAGGGCGACTACGAAAGCCTCTTCGCCGAGCAGGACACCGAGCGGCGTGTCTTCCGCTACCCGCCCTACTACCGCCTCATCGAGCTCACGCTCAAGCACCGCGAACAGGAGGTGCTCAACGCCGCAGCCGAATGGATGGCCATGCAGATGCGGGGAGCCTTCGGCAACCGCGTGATGGGGCCAGAATACCCCCTCGTCAGCCGCGTGCGCGGACTCTACCTCAAGGCCATCACCGTGCGCTTCGAGCGCAACGAGGCCATCGCCCAAGCCAAAAAGCTCATGATGCGCATGGCCGACGATATGAACATGCAACCTGGATGGAAGAAGGTGCTGACCCTCTTCGACGTAGACCCCACCTAATAAGTAAGTCAATTAATCACCAAACAATCAATAACCTATGGACAAAAGAAACCTACTGCTGATTAGCAACAGCACCATGCGGGGCGAGAAGTACCTCGGCTGGTGCAAGGAGATGATTGCCGACTTCTGCACCCGGCACCACATCCGCCGCGTGCTCTTCGTACCCTACGCTGGGGTGAGCCTGGCCGAAGGGGGCTTGAAGAAAAGCTACGACGCCTACGAGCAAAAGGTGGCAGCCGTGTATGCCGAATTTGGAGTGAAACTCACCAGCGTCCACCACAAGGCACTGCCCGTCAATGCGGTGTACGAAACCGATTGCGTGGCCGTGGGCGGAGGCAACACCTTCCACCTGGTCCGCGAACTGCAACGCACCGGCCTGATGCACGCCATCAGCCAGCGTGCTATGGACGGCATGCCCTATATGGGCTGGAGTGCCGGCAGCAATGTGGCTGGCCCCACGCTCTGCACCACCAACGACATGCCCATTGTGATGCCCGCCTCGTTCGACTGCATGAGCCTCGTGCCCTTCCAAATCAACCCCCACTACACCGACTTCTTCGACCCCAAGCACGGCGGCGAGACGCGCGACGACCGACTGAAAGAATACATCATGGTCAACCCCCGCGCCACGGTGGCCGCCATTCGCGAAGCCACTGCCCTGCTGCTCGAAGGAGGCCAGCTCTCGCTCATCGGCAAGCCGAACAAGATGAAGGTGTTCCGAACCACGATGGCCAACACCCGCGAATACGGACTTTCCGACGACCTCGGCTTCCTGCTGAAAGCCTAACCTCCCGAACGGTCAGCCAACAGGAGGGTAGCCTCAACCAAGGCTGCCCTCCTGTTTTTCAGTGCAGCCTCACGCCGATGATGTGCATAAACTCCTCGCGCGTCTTGGGGTCGTTCATAAACGCCCCTGTGAAATCACTGGTGGTGGTAACGCTATTCTGCTTCTGCACCCCACGCATACTCATACACATGTGCTGCGCCTCGATAACCACCGCCACCCCGATGGGCGAAAGCGTGTGCTGGATGCAATCCTTAATCTGCTGCGTCAGCCGCTCCTGCACCTGAAGCCGCCTCGCATAAGCCTCCACCACACGCGCAATCTTGCTCAGCCCCACGATGGTGCCGTTAGGGATATAGGCCACATGTGCCTTGCCGAAGAAGGGAAGCATGTGGTGCTCGCAGAGGGAATAAATCTCAATGTCCTTCACCACCACCATCTGCTTGTAGTCCTCGTGGAAGATAGCCGAGCGGAGAATAGCCTCGGGGTCCTGGTCGTAGCCACCAGTGCAAAAAAGCATAGCTTTGGCCACTCGCTCCGGGCTTTTCAGCAGTCCCTCGCGGTCAGGGTCTTCACCCAGCAGGCGGATAATCTCGCGGTAGTGTGCGGCCAGCTCGCTGACGCACTGCCCGTCGTACTGGTCGATTTTCTGATAGCCGAGTTCCATATCTTGCATTTCTGCCAATAACGCCAAGCCGTGCCGTGAAGTATATCGCAGACAAAAAAAATCTCCCCCAAGAATGCACTCCACCCCACAGCTCTCCCCCCCACCCCCTATTCTCCATAACCTATAACCCTTAACCCATAACCTTTCAATTCTCAATTAGAACCTCATAATGGTGAAGTTAAAAACTTCACCTCCTTGAATTGAAGCAATTCTCAATTCTCTATAACCTATAACCCATAACCTTTCAATTCTCAATTAGAACCTCATAATGGTG
>JAFTBM010000004.1 GCA_017455205.1 Bacteroidales bacterium | reverse complement strand
TTATTTGATAAACAATTTAATCCACCAACCTCTTGTCTTCCATGCTAAAGCTGCTGCCAGTGCCAGCAGCCCGATGCCGCCAGCCCACATCAGCGTCTTCTGCCACCACCCCAGCGGCTTCGCCACCTCCACCACACGCTCTGTCTCCACCTCCACGGGGATTTCTTCCACCACCTTCTTGGCGGGGTGGAATAATTGTTGTATCTTTGCAGTGCGAAAATCAAGTTGAATACACGAAAGTATATTACAGAAAAACTTAAGACAAGATGAAAACAGCAGTGAAGACACTGGTTTTGGGGGCTACAATAGTCTTGCTGGCAGCAGAGATGACAGCCTGCGAGAAGGAGAATAGTAGTAATGGAAACGAAAATGGTAGTGGTGGAGGTAGCACCACAGCGAGTTGGGTCGACCTCGGCCTGCCGAGTGGGCTGCTTTGGGCCAGTTGCAACCTGGGTGCAACCACGCCCGAAGGCTATGGCAACTACTACGCCTGGGGTGAGACTTCTCTTAAGAGCGACTATAGTTGGAATATTTACTGCTATGCCAACGGCGATTACAACAGATTGACCAAGTACTGCAATATCCCGCGTTTCGGCCACGATGGCTTCACCGATACCTTGACTACGCCACAGGCGATGGACGATGCTGCCACGCAGGCACTCGGCAGCGGCGCGAGAATGCCCACCCAAGCCGAGTGGCAAGAGCTATTGGACAACACCACAGACACTTGGGCTACTCAAGGTGGCACAAATGGACGCCTCTTGACTGCCACCAATGGCAAAAGCCTCTTCCTGCCCGCCACTGGCTACAGCCAACGCTCATCGTGCTTCGATGACGGAGGCTATGGCAACTACTGGACTTCATCGCTCTGTGAGGACTGGCCGAGCAATGCGTATTGCTTCACATTCAGTGATTGGTATCAGTTCATGAACGACGATGCCCGCTACCTCGGCTTCTCTGTTCGCGCGGTGCGCGACGGTCAGAAATGATAGCCCGCTGGCGCAGAGGGATTTGAGCAATCGGAGTAGTCAGAATAATCGGAGTAGTCAGAATAATTGGATTGCTTGGCGAAGGGGCAATGTTTTTCTTGCTGGGCGAACCCTCGAGCGACCCACCCTGCATTTGGGTCGCATCAGCCCCGTATGCTTGCCGTTCGGATACGGACTTGATACGGAGTGGATACGGAGCGGATACGGAGTGGATACGGAGCGGGTGGTTACGGGAGGGATGAAAAAAAAGTGGCAGCAGGGAAAGAAAATTGTGAAAAGTAAAGAAAAATGTGTATCTTTGTGCATTAAAGCGATTATGTGGAATTGAAATAATTAATTAATAGATAGCAACTTATGAAACGGAGCGAAGTACTTCCCGGCTTGTTTGCGGGGATTATGACGTTGATTGGAGGGGTGGTGAATGCGCAGGCAGACCCGAATTTTGTGGAGTTGGGACCAGTGAATGTGGGTGGCCATGTTACCAGCTTGGTAGTGGATAGTCATGATGGCAGCAATAGCACGGTGTTTGCTGGTGCGGCCACAGGTGGAGTGTATGTGATGTCGGGCGAAAGAAGTGTCTTGGAGCCTCTCTATGCACGGCAGGGCAAGGATTTGTCGCTGGCTGATAATAGCGATATTTGGCACTATGTGCCCCGCTTGGGAGCTACGGGGCTGGATACGGTGTTGCCTGTAAGTTGCATGGTGCAGACACCCGACAACTCTATCATTATCGGCACAGGCAGCGATGAGAAGCCAGTGGGGTCGACTTTCAAGCCGATGTCGGTGATGGGCAGGGGCATATACATCCTTGACCCAAGTACGTTTGAGTACACACTCCTGTCGGGGACAGTACCCAGTTCGTTGGAGGATGATTTTGCTGCTGTCAGAAGATTGGATTATATCAAGCGCGATGACTCAACCTACCTCTTTGCCGTTACCAAAGGGGGCATTTATCGTTGGGTGAAGGCCGACAGCAAAGGGTGGAACGAGGCGGTTAGGGCGAAAGTCTTCACGCATGATTCGGTCGACCAGTTCGTCATGGCACGGCAGATTAAGGTGGCCTACTTCAGCGTTGGTAGCCACCTTTATAAGATAGGTGATGCTACGGCTGCGCAGCTTTCGTGCATTGACATATCGTCATCGCTGGCGGCGTTGAATAGCGGTGTGGCCATTAAGATGGCTGTGGCGCCGAGCGATGCGAGTTACCTCTACGTGATGGTGATCAACGAAAAAGGATTGATGGATGCACTCTACTTGACGCGTGATTTGCAGAAGTGGACACGCTTGACCACCAGTACCGTTACGCCTTTCACACGCTCGACCCTCAATGGCGTTACCTACGTCAATGGCGATGGACGTCGTTGTGGCACCATTGCTGTTTCGCCGACCGACCCAGTGCAGGTCTGCATTGCGGGAACAACCGTGTGGTCGGGGCGTGGCTACCTGCCCAACGCCTACTACCAGTGGACTAAATCGTCCTACTCCGAGCAGGAGCTTAACCGCGGCAACTACACCTCGTCGGCCTATGGTATCTCGGGGACATCGAACTATTTTGTCCACTCGGGTATTCATCAGATTGTGCCTGTAAACTACTATGGAGATTTGATGTATTATGTGGCGACGGACGGTGGCGTCTTTATGACGGATGAGGATTTCACCCGCTACACCAAACTCAACCGCGGGCTGAACAACTTGCAGATTAATAGTGTGGCCGTGTCGCCCGATGGGTCGGTGCTCAGCGGTGCGCACAACAATGGCTGCCCGATGATTGAGGCTCGTGAGGCACACGATGGAGGTACGCCCGAAGTGGCTTGGTACGATGATGGGACGCACGGCAACCTCAACCACGATGCCAATGTGCTCTGGGAGGGTAATGGCACCCAGGTGGCAGCCTCGATGTTCCAAGGCATTCTGCCGCAAGACCATCGGACGATATTCGTCTCGTCGGAAGCCAACCGCTACGGACGCTCGTATGCCGACTATTTGGACTACACCAACACGCAGACTTGGACTATTGGAGGGAGCTTCCTCTCCACTGATATCAACAAGGGCAACCCCATCCGCCAGCTCTACCTTTGGGAGACCGCCGAGGATTCTATCTTCAATGATAGCCTGACGGTCAGCATTGACACGCTGGGCTACGTTCTGCGCTACGATAGTGCGGCCTCGCGCTACGACACAGTCAAGTTCAAGAGCTCGCAGTTCCAAATCAAAGAGGGCGACAAGATGTACACCACCAGCCGTGCGTTTGGCGACTATCCGATAGAGTTTACCTTCAAAAAAGATCAGCTGTCGTCGGAGAAGGTGCGTGTCAAAAATCCGCTGCAAGCAAGGTTGCTCACTATTGGTCCGAACAGCTACAATCCCAACTACTGGACGGTGTTTATGACTTGGCGTGCCACAGACTTCTCGAAGGTGTGGGATACTGAACTTGCAGCCACCCACGAGAGCCAGTTGCGCTGGGCGGGTATCTATGTGGTGGACACTGCCGTTTCCGACACGATGGCAAGGTACAGCCGTCCGAGAGCGGTGGCTATGTCGACCGACGGATCAACTGTTTTCATAGCCGTTCACAACCGCCAGCATGGAAAGAGCATGGTTGTGCGTGTGCGTGGGTTTGAAAACATTGACTTCTCGGGTACTCAGCAGGACATTTGGGCGCAGATGCAGTGCCCGAAGTTCAGCGGCTGGTCGCGCCTAACGATAGACACCTTGCACTACTCGGGCAGCGAAGTGTGGATGCCGCGCGTGGTGAGTTCCATCTCGCCCGACTCTACTGGTGCCACCGAGCGCATGGTGCTGACCTTCGAAGATTACAGTAGCGACTTCGCCAATGTGGCCTACATCAATGATGCCAAGCTCGGAAGCTGGTCGCTCGTGCAGCAGCCCATCACGGGCAACGTCAGCCTGCCCGCCTATTGCTCAATGGTAGAGGGGCAAACAGGAAACGTCTACGTAGGTACTGCCGATGGTATCTGGATTAACAATGGCACCAGCTGGAGCAAGTATCCCCACCTCAATGGTGTACCAGTTACCTCGATTGTGCAGCAGAAAGCACACCTCGCTGTGCAACGCCACGTGGGGCACAATGGCATCAACGAGGTGAAATACCTCAGTGCCAAGACCAAATGGCCAGGGGCAATCTATATTGGCACCTACGGACGCGGCATATTCTTGGATATGACCTACGTGAGCGACACGGTGAACGAAATCTCCGACCCACAGGACTACAACAACTTGGCCGTCCCAGTGGTGGAAGGTACGGAAGCCAGCAGCATTCATATCTACCCCAACCCAGTGTCGGGCGTGGCCAATATCGACGTGAACGCTGCTGCGGCAAGTGGTGCAATGCTCAAGGTATACGACCTCAGCGGGCGTTGCGTACTGGAAAAGAGCCTCGGCCAGGTGGCAGAAGGCCACAACACCTACAGCATCAGTACCGAAGGTATGGGCAAAGGAATGTACTTGGTCAATGTCAGCGTGGCAGGCCAAGTGGCGGCAGCCAAGATGATGGTGCGATAAGCACAACATCGGCAGCATAGGAGGTGCCGCTCTCGAGGGCAGCACCTCCTTTTTGTAGAAGGATACACCTTATATTACATAGCAAAGAAGGATGAAAACCAACTTAGTGGAAGAATTGAAGTGGCGCGGCATGGTGCACGACATTATGCCTGGCACAGAGGAGCAACTCGGCAAGGAGGTAACCACGGCCTATGTGGGCATCGACCCCACGGCCGATTCACTACATATCGGCCATTTGGTCAGCATCATGCTGCTCAAACACCTGCAGATGGCAGGCCACAAGCCGCTGGCAGTGGTCGGCGGAGCCACGGGCATGATAGGAGACCCCTCGTTCAAGGCCGCCGAGCGCAAGCTACTCACCGTCGAAGAGGTGCAACACAACGTGGAATGCATCAAGCATCAGCTGGAGCGCTTCCTCGACTTCGACAACCCCGTCAATGGAGCCGAGATATGCAACAACTACGACTGGATGAAAGACTACCTTTTCCTCGATTTCATCCGCGATGTGGGCAAGCATATCACGGTGAACTATATGATGACCAAGGACAGCGTCAAGAAGCGCCTTGAAACGGGCATCTCGTTCACCGAGTTTAGCTACCAACTTATGCAAGGCTACGATTTCCTCACGCTCTACCGCACTAAGGGCTGCAAGTTGCAGATGGGCGGCAGCGACCAGTGGGGCAACATCACCACGGGCACTGAGCTTATCCGCCGCATGGAGGGAGGCGAAGCCTTTGCGCTGACCTGTCCGCTCATCACCAAGGCTGATGGCACCAAGTTTGGCAAGACCGAGGGTGGCAACGTGTGGCTTGACCCCGAGAAAACAAGCCCATACAAGTTCTACCAGTTCTGGCTTAACTGCTCCGATGCAGACACCGCACGCTACATCCGCATCTTCACTCTGCTCTCCCGCGATGAGATTGAGGCGCTGGAACGCGAACATGCCGAGGCCCCCGAGCGGCGAGTGCTGCAAAAGGCACTGGCTCAGGACATCACCGTCCGCGTGCATGGCGAAGAGGCATACCGCACGGCTGTTGCCGCCAGCGAGCTTCTCTTCGGCAAAGCCACAACCGAGCAGCTGAACAGCCTCGACCGCGACACCCTCTTGAGCGTCTTCGATGGTGTGCCGCAGTACAACGTCAGCCGTGCCACTATCGAGGCTGGCATCTCGCTGGTAGACCTTGCAGCCGAGACGGGCATGTTCGCCAGCAAGGGCGAGATACGCCGCGAGCTGAAGCAAAACAGCATCAGCGTGAACAAACAGAAAGTGGGCGAAAGCTTCACCCTCACCGCCGCCGACATCCTGGCCAGCGGCTGCATCTTGGTGCAGAAGGGCAAGAAGAACTATTACGTCATCAATGTGGCTTAATGTGGATAAATAAATCCTGATGCAAGGAATACCTTTGCAGCGTAGGAGAAGATGATAATCAATAAACTTATCAGATATGACACAAACTGGAACGAAAACACTACGCGACAGCGCAGCGATGCGATGGATAGCCTTGCTGCTGCTGGCATTGGGCATGTTCTGTGCCTACATTTTCATGGACATACTGTCGCCCATCAAGGACCTCATGCAGGAGCAGCGTGGCTGGGACAGCACTGCCTTTGGCACCATGCAGGGAGCAGAGACGTTCCTCAACGTCTTTGTCTTCTTCCTCATCTTCGCTGGCATTATACTCGACAAGATGGGCGTGCGCTTCACGGCAGTCCTCTCGGGCGCGGTGATGCTCGTGGGCGGCGTGATAAAGTATTTCGCCGTGAGCAAATATTTCATCGGCAGCAGCCTTGAAACCTGGTTCACCGACAACCTCAACTACATCCCGCTATTCGACGAACTTGGGGTCTCTCCCTTCTACCGCGGCATGCCCGCCTCGGCTAAGCTGGCCGCCCTCGGCTTTATGATTTTCGGCTGTGGTGCCGAGATGGCAGGTATCACCGTCAGCCGCGGTATCGTCAAGTGGTTCAAGGGGCGCGAAACTGCCCTGGCTATGGGCAGCGAGATGGCCCTCGCTCGCCTCGGAGTGGCCACATGCATGATATTCTCCCCCTACTTCGCCAAGCTCGGCGGCTCCATTGATGTCAGCCGCTCGGTGGCCTTCGGCGTGGTGCTGCTCTGCATCGCCCTCATCATGTTCATCACCTACTTCTTCATGGACAAGCGGCTGGATGCCCAGACCGGCGAGGCCGAGGAGAAAGACGACCCGTTCAAAGTCAGCGACATAGGCAAAATCCTCTCCAGCCTCGGCTTCTGGCTTGTGGCTCTGCTCTGCGTACTCTACTACTCGGCCATCTTCCCCTTCCAGAAGTATGCCGTCAATATGCTGCAGTGCAACCTAACCCTCAATCCCGCCGACCCTAATAGCTTCTGGGGTGGCGAGCAAGTAACCATTGTGCAATACCTCATCATGCTGGTCGTGGCCATCTGTGCCTTCGCCAGCAACTTCTCGAAGAACAAAGGCATCAAATACGGCCTCATGGGCTTGGCTGTTGTGGCTCTGGTGGTCTACTGCTATATGGGCTATATGCGCGGCACTGCCGAGACCATCTTCGCCGTGTTCCCACTGCTGGCCGTGGCCATCACGCCCATCCTCGGCAGCTATGTCGACCACAAGGGCAAAGCAGCCTCGATGCTGATGATTGGTTCCATCCTGCTCGTCATCTGCCACCTCACCTTCGCCTTCATCCTCCCGATGTTCAAGGGCAACGCCGTGGGCGGCACAGTGGTGGCCTACGTAACCATCCTCGTGCTGGGTGCCTCGTTCTCGCTGGTGCCGGCAGCACTCTGGCCTTCGGTGCCGAAGCTGGTCGACGAGAAGATCATCGGCTCCGCCTACGCCCTCATCTTCTGGATTCAGAATATCGGCCTTTGGCTCTTCCCACTGCTCATCGGCAAGGTGCTTGACAGCACCAACCCCGAAGGTACACCAGCCACCGAGCTCAACTACACTTGGGCACTGGTCATGCTGGCCTGCCTCGGCATTGCTGCCCTGCTCATAGGCATCTACCTGAAAGCAGTCGACAAGAAAAAACACCTCGGTCTCGAGGAACCCAACATCAAGTAGCACCCGAATACGGCAATCCCGCCTCGGATTGCTGCAAGGACTTGAGCCGTGTTTAGTCCGTGCAGAGTCCGTGTTTGGTTCGTGTCAGGTCCGACTCCACTCGGACGTGACACGGAGGTGACACGGACTTGACACGGAGATGACACGGACCAAGTGGCAATGGAGAATTGATGTGATTTGAGAAGTTAATAACCGGAAATTTAATTCAAAAACACCTAAAACAAGATGAAAACAAAACTGAAGACACTGGCTATGGTGGCCACGGTAGTCGTGCTGACGGCAGGAATGGTAGCCTGCGAGGAAGAGGAAGTCAGCGGCAATAGCAGTAACAGCAGTAGTGGTGGTGGCAGCGATGCCCCTGCTGGTTTCGTGGACCTCGGGCTGCCGAGCGGACTGCTTTGGGCTACCTGCAACGTCGGTGCTACCACGCCCGAGGGCTACGGTGATTACTATGCCTGGGGTGAAACTTCGACCAAAACCACCTACAACTGGACAACCTACCGCTACGGGACTGTCGATGCCTCGGGTGAGTTGGATGCCCTAACCAAGTATAGTCTATATGGTATGCATCAGCTCAATGATGGCCGTACCACGCTGGAGTCAGAAGATGATGCTGCTACAGCCGTCCTTGGCGGCGGTGCACGCACCCCTACCAAGACCGAGTGGGAAGAATTGTTAGAAAATACTACCAACGAATGGGCTACAGTGAATGATGTGAATGGCTGGAAATTCTCCGCCGCCAATGGCAACAACATCTTCCTGCCTGCCGCCGGCAAGTACTACGGTAGCACTCTCGAGAACGCAGGAACCTTTGGCTACTATTGGTCATCGACGCTCGACACTACCTCCACTTCCTATGCCCGGCTCTACGGATTCAGTGAAAACGGCCATGGTATGGGCAGCATCTACAACCGCTACTACGGTTTCACCGTCCGCGCGGTACGTGATAGTCAGAAATGACTTTTCCCTACTGCTGGAGGTATTTGGAAAATCGGGGTGATCGAGGTAATCGGAGTAATCAGAATAATCAGATTAATCAGAGTAATCGGAGTATTCTGATTATTCCGATTACTCTGATTATTTGGCTGGGTCGGGGGATTAGAATAGTTCCTGCTGGGAGCCTTCTTTGATTTTGCCGAGGTGGCGGTAGGCTTGGAGGGTGGCTTCGCGTCCGCGAGGGGTGCGCATAAGGTAGCCTTCCTGGATGAGGTAGGGTTCGTAGACTTCCTCCACGGTGCCCGGGTCTTCGCCAACGGCGGTGGCGATGGTGCCTACGCCCACTGGACCGCCACGGAATTTGTCGATGATGGTGGTTAGGATGCGGATGTCCATGTCGTCGAGGCCGTTGCGGTCTACGTTGAGGGCTTGCAGGGCGTAGCGTGCGATGTCGAGGGTGATGGTACCGTCGCCTTTCACCTGGGCAAAGTCGCGCACGCGGCGGAGGAGGCGGTTGGCGATGCGAGGGGTGCCGCGGCTGCGGCGGGCGATTTCGGTAGCGCTTTCGCTGGTGATTTTCACTTGCAGGAGGGCAGCGGAACGGTTGACGATGGAGGTGAGGGTGGCGGCATCGTAGTATTCGAGGCGGCAGTTGATGCCGAAGCGTGCGCGGAGGGGGGCGGTGAGCATGCCGCTGCGGGTGGTGGCTCCGATGAGGGTGAAGGGTTTGAGTTTGAGTTGGACGCTTCGGGCGGCGGGGCCGCTTTCAATCATGATGTCGATGCGGAAGTCCTCCATGGCGGAGTAGAGGTATTCTTCGACCACGGGCGAGAGGCGGTGGATTTCGTCGATGAAGAGGACGTCGTTGGCTTGGAGAGAGGTGAGCAGACCTGCGAGGTCGCCAGGTTTGTCGAGCACGGGGCCGCTGGTGGTTTTGATGCCTACGCCCAGTTCGTTGGCGATGATGTTGGAGAGGGTGGTTTTGCCGAGGCCTGGAGGGCCGTAGAGGAGCACGTGGTCGAGCGGTTCGCGGCGCTCTTTGGCGGCGCGGACGAAGACTTTGAGGTTTTCTACTACTTGGTGTTGCCCAGCGAAGCTGTCGAAGGCGGAGGGGCGCAATGCGCGTTCCAGGTCTTTCTCTTGCGAGGAGATGGGGTGGCTGTCGAGGTTGTCGTTCATGGTGCAAAGGTAAGATTTTTTCGGCAAATGGTGGCAAAAAAGTGAGTGAGGAGGATGGAGGCAGGGATGTTAGGTGGAGGGAGGCGAAGGTGGGAGGTGGCCGAAGGTGAGGCTGGATTTGCCGAAGCGGCGGTTGAGGTCGTCGGCGAGGGACATCAGAGCGGAGCGTTGGCGGTCGGTTTCGTGGGAGAAGAGGTTGAGCTGATGGCCTTCGTCGGCGATGATGCCAGTGAGGAGGACGCCGGCACGTTTGTAGAGGTAGCCTGGGCGGAAGATGGAGCGGAGGAGGAGGCTTACGGTGCGGAGGATGGTGGGGGTGTCGGCGGTGGGGCGGTCGAGGTGGGTGGAGGCTTGGTTGCTGTATTGGAGGAGATCGGTGCGGTAGGGGTTGGTGGCGAGGAAGATGGTTACGGTGGAGCAGAGGCTGTGCTGCTGGCGGAGGGTGGAGCAACATTGGTTGGTGAAGGTGGCGAGAGCGGCTTCGAGGCTTTCGGCGGAGGAGGTCATTTCAGCGAAGGTGCGGCTTTGCATGATGGATTTGCGGCGTGGGTGTTGGCGGAGGGTGATGGAGGGGATGCCGCGGAGTTCGAGGTAGGTGCGTAGGCCAGCGGTGGTGAGGAGGGGCTCGAGGGCGGATTGTGGAGCCGAGGCGAGGGCGAGGGCGGTAGTGTAGCCAGCGTCGATGAGGGGTTGGCGCAGTCGGCGACCGATGCCCCACACCTCGCCGATGGGTAGCTGGGCGAGGGCTTTCTCGCGGCTTTCGGGCGGGAGAATGCAGATGTCGCCGTAGGCTGGGTAGCGTTTGGCATAGTGGGTGGCTACTTTGGCAAGGGTATAGGTCTGCGAGCAGCCGCAGCCCACGGGGATGGAGGTGGCCTGCCAGATGAGGTTTTTTACCTTTTGGGTATAACTACGAAGGAGTGTGGGGTCGTCGATAGGGAGGGTGCCGAAGAACTCGTCGATGGAGTATTGCACGAAGTCCTGAACGATGCCCTGGTCGATGACGGTCTGCATGATGCGGTCGGAGATGGCGTGGTATTTGTCGTGGTCGGCAGGGCAGACTACAACGTGGGCTTGCTCGATGAGCTGCTTGGCTTTGAAGAGGGGGATGCCTCGCGTCAAGCCTGTGGCTTTGGCCTCGGCGTTGAGTGCCAGCACTACGCCACCACCTTTCTCGTTGGCATTGGCCACCACAACGGGTTTGCCGCGCAGCTCGGGGCGGGTGGCTATTTCGCACGAGGCGAAGTAGGAGTTGCAGTCGATATGGAGGTAGTACATAGGGTGTGCGATGCGGGGTAGGAATGTGTGTGGTGGGGGGCGTTATTCCTCGGCGGCTATCATGGCCTCTTCCCATTCGAGGATAAGTCGGTCGAGCTGCTGGCGCAACTGCTGGTATTCGGCGTAGAAGGTTTCGGGTTGGGGGGCGCCAGTGGCGAGGAGGGCATCGCGTGAGGCGATGTCGGCCTCGAGGCTTTCAATTGCCTGTTCTTTTTGCTTGACGATGGCTTGACGACGGCGGCGTTCGCGCTCGCGGTCTTTGCTTTGCTCGTAGGCCAGGCGCGAGGAGGAGGCTGGCTGGGGAGCGTTAGGTCGGGCGGTGGGCGTTGGGGTGGGGGCGGAGGAAGTGCTTTCTGCTTCCTGGGTTGCAGCAAGGTAGTCGGTGATGTCGCCTTTGAATTGGTGGACTTCGCCGCCACGGAATTCGTATAACTCATCAGTCAGACCCGAGAGGAAGTCGCGGTCGTGGCTGACGAGGATGAGGGTGCCGCTGTATTGGAGGAGTGCATTTTTGAGGATGTCCTTGGAGTTCATGTCGAGGTGGTTGGTAGGCTCGTCGAGTACGAGGAGGTTGCTGGGTGTGAGGAGCAGCTTGGCCAGTGCAAGTCGTGCTTTTTCGCCACCTGAAAGGACGCGGACTTTCTTGTCGATGTCGTCGTCGCTGAAGAGGAAGCTGCCGAGGATGCTGCGTATTTTGGGGCGGATGTCGCCTTGGGCGATGTCGTCGATGGTTTGGAAGACGGTTTTTTCGAGGTTGAGCATAGCAGCCTGGTTTTGGGCGTAGTAGCCGATGACTACGCCTGTGCCGAGTCGAAGGGTGCCGGCGTGGTCGGCGATGTCGCCCACGATGATTTTGGCCATTGTGCTTTTTCCCTCGCCGTTGCGTCCGATGAAAGCCACTTTGTGCCCTGCGGTGAGCAGCAGGTCGAAGTTGCTGAAGACGGTGTGGCTGCCGTAGGTTTTGCCCACTTGCTGGGCATCCACAACGATTTTGCCGCTATGTGGGGCGGGGGGGAATTGGAAGTGGATGCTTTCGGTGCTGACTTCATCAAGTGTGATGGTGGGCATTTTTTCCAGCATCTTGATGCGGCTTTGCACTTGCTTCGACTTGGTGGCTTTGTAGCGGAAGCGTTCGATGAAGGCCTCGATTTGTGCCACTTGGCGTTGCTGGGATGTAAGTTGGGCGAGTTGCGAGGCACGGCGTTGCTGCATGAGGATGACGTAGTCGGAATAGGGGCAGGGGTAGTCGTAGATGCGGCCAGCGGTGATTTCGATGGTGCGGCGGGTAACGTTGTCGAGGAAGGTGCGGTCGTGGCTGACCAGCACCACGGCTCCTTTGTAGGCTGCGAGGTAGGCTTCAAGCCATTGGATGGAGGGAAGGTCGAGGTGGTTGGTGGGTTCGTCGAGCAGGAGGAAGTCGGGGTTTTGCAGGAGCAGTTTGGCCAGTTCGATGCGCATTTGCCAGCCACCGCTGAAGACTGCTATGGGGCGGTCGAAGTCGCTTCGTTGAAATCCCAAGCCGAGTAGTACTCGCTCGGCTTGTTCTTGCCGACGGCTGCCTCCGAGCAGCGCAAGGCGGTCGGTGAGGTCGCTGTGGCGTTGCAGAAGGCGTGTGTAGTCGGGGCTGTCGTAGTCAGTTCGCTCTGCTATTTCGGTGGCGAGCCGCTCTTGTTCGGCCTCCATCGCATCAAGGTCGGCAAATGCCGAGAGAGCCTCGTCCATCACGGTGCCGATGGTTTGCGGCTCCATTTCCTGCGGGAGGTAGCCCACGGTCTGCCCAGAGGCAATCACGATGGTGCCACTTTCGGGTTGCTGCCAGCCGCAAAGGATTTTCAAGAGAGTGGACTTGCCAGCACCATTCATGCCGACAAGTCCAATCCTATCGCGGTCGTTGATGTTGAATGTTACGCCGCTGAAGAGGTCGGTGCCTGTGAATTGCACCGACAGGCCATTGATGCTTATCAAGGATTAGCGGAGCGAGAAATTGACGGGGAGGTTGTATTGCACGCGCACCGCTTTGCCACGCTGCTTTCCTGGTGTCCACTTGGGCATGGACTTCACCACACGCACAGCTTCGGCACCGCATCCGCCACCAATGTCGCGCAGCACCCTAACACCTGTTACCGAACCGTCTTTCTCTACCACAAAGGTTACGTAGACGCGCCCCGTGATGCTCTGCTCTTTGGCGATTTGGGGATATTTGATGCTGGTGGCGAGGTATTTCATCATGGCATCTTGCCCGCCAGGGAATTCTGGGTCTTGCTCCACCACTTGGAAAATGACCTGCTCGTCCTCCTCTTCTTCTTCTTCAATCTTGACGGGGGTAATTTCAATGTTGGTGGCTTCTTCCTGGCGCTGGAAACTACTCATATCCACCTCGTTCTGCGACTCGGCATCGTCTTCAATCACGTTGAGTTCGGTGGTCACTTCGGGGGCTTCGGGAGGGGGAGGAGGGGGGAGCTCGTCCTGCTGCGTCTGAATGACGATTTCCTCGTTCTCGTCCATAGCGGTGCGTTGCACGACTTCGACCTTCTCTTCATCGTAGCTCTTCCACTCGAAGGCGGCCAGCACCACAAGCAAAATCGCCACAAGCCCTATTTCCAAGTAGAGGCCACGGCGTTTTTCGAGGTCGGCTTTCGGATTTTTCTTGGCTTCCATATTGCTATATTTTAGTCGTTTATTCGATTTGACGCAGGGGGATGTACTTCCCACATTGCATGGCTAAATTACAAAAAAAATATCACCCTGCAAAAAAATGTTTCGGGGAGGAGTTATCTCAAACATGTTTCTATCCTAATGGAAGGCTGCAGGTAGACGATGAAGCCGCTGACGTTTGGAAGTTGCATACGCTCGATGGCAGTGCAGTATTCGGCCACTTGGCGATGGTGGTCGGGCGAAGGGTCGCCTGTTTTGAAGTCGATTACCCAAGTTTCACTATCGAGCAGCATAATTCGGTCGGGGCGAAGGAGTTTGCCTTCCACCGCGAGGTCGCATTCGTTTTTTATCTGGCAGGCGGGGTTGAAGAAGCGGGCGGCATCGGGGTGGGAGACTACGCGGTGAGCAATCTCGGCTATGACCTCGCGGTCGGTCTCGGCGATGTTGGCTTCGCGCGTTAGGTCGGCGAGGGCAGGCTCGATGTCGGCAGCACTATTGATGTGGGAGAGCAGGGTGTGGACGTAGGTGCCGAAGCGAGCCTTTTGTTCCAGCACTTGCGTGAGAGCTTTCTCGGAAGGCGAGGCTACGCTGACGCGTTCTGACCAGTCGGGGAAGGAGATGCGCCCTATGTTGGTCACCTCTTTGAGGCTGGTTGTCTCGGTGGCATCGAGGTGCATAGCGACTTCGTCGCCAGATTCGTAGCCATCGGGTGCGAAGCAGGCGAGGAGCGAGGGGTAGTCCTTGCTTGGTGCTTGTTTGCTCTTCGATTTGGAGGGTTCGGGGGAGAAGACGTAGAGACGTTCCTGCGGGCGGGTGAAGGCTACGTAGAGTACGTTGAGTTCATCGACTTCGGCCATCAGCTGGTCCTGCTGGAAGATGGGGTCGAAATGGGTGGTTATGTCTTTTTTGAGGGAGACGTAGGCCGAGGGCAAGTTGGGCGTGGACGATGAAGTAGAGGGTTTGAGGGATGCGCAGGAGGGGTTGCTGGCCACATTGACCCACGTCTCGGTGGAGTGCACTTTGCCCTTTTTCAGGGGGCAGATGATCACGGGTTTGCCCAAGCCTTTGGCCTTATGGATGGTGAGCATCTGCACGGCATTGATGCCCTCTGGGAGCGAGGCGGAGAGCTTTTCCTGCGAGTCGAACCAATCAATAAAATCGGCCATCTCGTGATGGTAGTTGGTGGTGAATGAGGCTACTTCGTTGAGCAGTGAGGATACGTAGGGAACATCAACTCCATCAATATGCAGAGTGCGAATGATGGCCTCGCAGCAGTCGTAGAGGCCAAGGGCAGCGAGGTAGCCGAGGTTGAGGCGTATGCCAGCCGAGGCAAGTGCCTCCGAGGCAGGATGGTCGGGGTGGGTGGCATTGCGGGGCGTGGAGGCCCAGCTGTCGCAGGCTGTCAGTAGGGCTTCGGGGCTAATGATGCCGAGGGCTGCAAGGCGGTGGATTAGGTCGGCCTCGGCCACACGGTCGTCGGCATTGAATGTCAGCCTCATCACTGCTATTATGGCCATGACTGCCTGGCTTTCGCGTAGGCGAAACGATTCGGTCGAGGTTTGAGGCACTTTCCCCTCTTCCATCAGGTAGGTGCCGATTTCGGCCAGCTCGTTGTTGCTGCGTGTTAGGATGGCGATGTCTTTGTAGGCGTAGCCACGCTCGTCGACCAAGTGGCGGATAGTCTGCAGGATGCGACTGTTGATGGAATCGTCGGCAGCATCCTCCTCTTCGTCGCCTTTCTCACTATCGCCTACGAACTCCACCTTGACGTAGCCTCGAGGCCCTTTGACGGCCTTTTGACGCAACTCTTCCTCGCCCGCTGGGCGAAGGCTACCATCGGGGGTAAGGCCGATGTAGATTTCCTGCACCACGGGATTGCCGGCATACACGGTGCGTGCCAGGTGGGAGAAAAACTCGTTGTTGAAGTCTACTATCGGTGCGGCACTGCGGTAGTTGGAGTCGAGGTTTACCACTTGACTGCTGCCCTCGCGTGAGAGCACTTGCCCGTGGTGACGCATCCCCTCCACCTGCGGCAGACGCACAAATTGGCGCACATCGCCTTGTCGGAAACGGTAGATGGACTGCTTCCCATCGCCCACCACCATCGACATTGCCCCTTGGCTGACACCATTTTCGAGCAGCGGCACGAGGTTGTGCCACTGGAGGATGGAAGTGTCCTGAAACTCATCGATAAGGAAGTGGCGGTAGCGGCTGCCAAGGCGCTCGTAGATGAACGGGGCTGGGTTGTCCTCGTCCTCCACTATCTTGTTGATCATCTTGTTGAAGTCGCTCAGGTGTACCATCTCATTGTCGCTGGCGTAGAGGTGCATCTGCTCGCCAAGCGAGCCGAGCACTGCCACCGAGTAGAGGTGCTTGAGCAGGGCTTCATAGGTGTGGATTTGCACCAGCAGCGACTGCGATTCCTCGAACATCGTCTGTATCCGTGTGCTGACCGAGGCGGCAGCAGCAAGCAGAGCTTTCCCCGAAGTGGGCTTGACCAGCACCCCATCTCTGATGGATGTGAGGGTTCGGGTGGAAGGCGCTTTGAAATTGTCTTGGGTTAGGTGGATAAGATGCCCGTAGTAGCCTGTATTGCCGTAGTAGCTGTTGAATTCGTCAATGCCCACGCTGTTGAGCAGGCTGATCATGTCGCATCCGAGCTTTTTCAGCTGTATCTTCGCCTGATTGAAGGCATTGGCATAGGAGCGGTGGATGGATAGGAAGTCTTTGGCCGAGAGCTTCGAGAGGTTTTGTAGGTGTGTGTCGGCCTCTTCGCGAAAGAGCTGTTCGGCGAGGCCAGTGATTTTTTTCTCTATTTTGTAGTCGCTCCCGTCTTCCATTTCGTTCTCGGCGAAGTGGGTCAGCAGGGTGGTCAGCTGCTCTTCACCCTCGGTGCCGACGAGCGACATCAGTTGCGACACTGCCTGCAGGGTTATCTCCTTTCTGTCTACCACCACGTTGAAGTTGAGCGGACAGCCGAGGTCGTGGGCGAATGCCCGCACCACGCGATGGGTGAAGCTGTCGATGGTGCTGACCGAGAGGTCGGAGTAGGAGTGGAGGGCAATGCTGTAGAGCCGCGAGGCCATGTGGCGGAGCATCTCGCCGTCGAGGGTTTGCCCTTTGTGGAGGTGAGGCCAGTCGGAGGCAAGCTCGCGGAGCAGGTCGGCCCCCAAGCCTTTCGATTGGGGAGTGATGGGGGAGGTGGCCAGCTCGTGGAGCTCGTCGATGATGCGCCCTTTCATCTCGGCGGCAGCTTTGTTGGTGAAGGTGATGGCCAGTACCGACTTGAAGTTGGCTGCCAGTCGCTCTTCGCCACCAGCAAATACCATCTTCAAGTATTCCTTCACCAAGGTGTAGGTCTTGCCAGCTCCAGCCGATGCTTTGTAGATAAGAAACGGGGGACGCTCCATAGGGTGCTATGCTCTTTTAGTGGCGGGGTTGGGAAGATATGCTAAAGTCGACCTTCTTGGGGTGAGCCCTGATGAGGTTCGGTGTCAGTATTGCTCCTTTTCGTTGGGGAAGCTGCCGCTTTTGACGTCGCCTATGTAGTGGCGGATGGCGTTGGCTATGTCGTCGCCAAAGGTGCCGTAGGTGCGCAGGTAGCGTGGCTTGAACTGCTGGGTGATGCCGAGCATATCCTGCAACACCAGCACCTGCCCGTCGGTCGCCGCTCCTGCCCCGATGCCGATGGTGGGAATTTTGAGCGAGTGGGTTACCTCCTCGGCAAGCTTGGCGGGAATTTTCTCCAGCACCACGGCGAAGCACCCAGCCTCCTGTAGCACCATGGCATCGGCTTTCACTCGGTCGGCCTCCTCTTGCTCGGTGGCACGCACCACGTAGGTGCCGAATTTGTTGATGCTTTGGGGTGTGAGCCCCAAGTGTCCCATCACCGGTATGCCTGCCGAGAGGATGCGCTGCACCGACTCCAGCACTTCGCTCCCCCCCTCCATCTTGATGGCGTCGGCACCCGTCTCTTTCATGATGCGGATGGCACTGGCCAGTGCCTGCTTGGAGTTGCCCTGATAGGTGCCGAAGGGCATATCCACCACCACCAACGCACGCCGTATGGCCCGCACCACCGAGGTGGCATAGACTATCATCTCGTCGAGGGTGATGGGGAGCGTGGTCTTGTGCCCCTGCATGACGTTGGCCGCCGAATCGCCCACCAGCACCACATCGATTTTCGTACTCTCCAGCAGCGAGGCCATCGAGAAGTCGTAGGCGGTGAGCATGGCTATCTTCTCGCCCTGCGATTTCATCGTCTGTAGCACGCGCGTGGTTACCTTTGCCACATCGGTCTGCATGTATGCCATGATGTCTGTTTTTGCTGTCAGTCCTCTATGATTTCCTCATCGGAGGCTTTCTTTTTCTTCCCCTTCTTGGCTTTGGGCTCCTCTTCCTGCACGGGGATGGGCCTAAACAATGCCTGCAGCATTGGGCGCAATTCGTAGCCGCCCGTCTTGTCGGGCCGGTAGGCCACGTAGTAGTCCTCACCTATCTGAAACGAGGCAGCCTCGGTGGGGCCGTCCACGGCGAAGAAGTATTTCTTTATTTCGTTCTCCTGAATGCGTTTGCCAATGTAGATGGTGTCGAACTGGCCAATGTTGATGGGTGCCTGCAGCATCGGGGCTGTCTTGGCACCCGTCTTGCGGGTGGGCAGTGCTTTGTATTCCACCCCCCGTGCTCCCTTCACCTTGGCATAGAACTTCAGCTTTGCAGCCAACTGCTCCGCCGAGACGGGTATGCGCACAAAGATGCTGTCCTTCTGTGGCAGCACACAGCTGTCCGCCGACACTTTCCAGTTGCTCGACAGCACGATGTATCCCGCCTGCACGATCAGCTGCTTGCGGTGGGGCACCATGTGGTAGCGGTCCACCACCTCGGTGTAGTCCAAGTGGTCGTCCACCTTCACCCAGAAGTTGCTCGGACAGGTGTCTTTCGTTCCCTGCACTTCGCGTACACTGCCTTTGCAGAGCATCAGTGTGGCGTAGTATCCATGCACTACGCTGTCAGCCGAAGGAACCGCACACCCCCGGGCACTGCCCAAGCATTCGTCGGGATTGTTGCGGAATGTTACCAGCACGCTGCCGTCCAGCGCTATCGTCTTGTTCAGCAGCCGCCGTGCCTCGGGCAGCGTGGCGGTGATGTAGGCTGCCTTGGCCACTGGCACCTCGAAGCGGAGCGTCTCCACCGTGTCGCCCTTGCAGGAACAGCGAATGGGGTTGCGCGCCATGCGCACAGGGAAACTCGCCCCGCTGCGCCGAGCGAAGTAGCGGTACACTGCATCCACTCGCGCCTGCGTCAGCAAGCTGTCCGCACCACCATAGCCTTCGATGGTCATCGTGTAAAGCTTCGGATTGCCTATGCCAAAGGCTATTCCATAGGCCGAATCCAGCAGGTCGAGGTCGGCCACAGTGTAGGTGGTGTCGCTGCCTGCGTAGTGGATTAGCAGGTGGAACGCCTCCGAGGCGTAGAGGGCCTTGCGCATATCCTTGGCCGATTTGGCTGTGGGCAGGTATAGGCCCGACTGCGCCCGCACGGATGCA
This sequence comes from Bacteroidales bacterium, assembly GCA_017455205.1. Lineage (GTDB taxonomy): Bacteria > Bacteroidota > Bacteroidia > Bacteroidales > P3 > Colimorpha. The sequence goes on along the minus strand of JAFTBM010000004.1, from coordinate 7,006 downwards.
GCATCCCCCAAGCCTACCAACCATATTGTCGCTACCAACAAAGTGGAAACAAATGACTTACCGAACTTTTTATCCATAATTCTCTCCGCATTCAATGCTGCAAATATACAAAATTTTCTTGTAGCACCGACAAATTTCTCCTTTGCACTACTCCAATCCGCTGCCCAGCCTTTGATGCAAAGAACTCTTACAATCACCGAGGAAATATGCCATCGGTTTCCCCCAGCCTCCGAGCCACATCCCCCTCTCTTTCCCCCTCATCTTTTCCCCCTATGAACACCTCTTCAAAACCTACCCAACGCCCTACCATCTCCTACCTCAAAAAGGGTTGGTTAGGGGATGGGTAGGAGATGATAAGGCGATGGTAAGGAGATGGTCACTTGATATGCTTGATTATGAGCAAGTTGCAATTATCTCCTACTAAAACGCTAAAATATTGGCTTTCAGTCTGTTGAAAATTGCCACTTTTTTTACAGCGGAGTGGTTATGATGGGTAAAAAGTGCTGCACTCGGAGCACGGGCGGCTCGCCCGTGATGGGGTAGAAGTTGAAAGGTAAAAAGTAAGCCAACTGGATCACGGGTGGCTCGCCCGTGATTGCGTAAGGAAATCGTGCCTGCGTGCTATAATAAGTGTAGGCCGCACAATGCAGCCTGTGGTGCTGCATTGTGCGGCCTATAGTGTTCTCCCCTCGGGGAGATGAGCGGCGGCTTAATCGCCAGTGATGATGAAGGGAAGGCGTGCCTGTAAGCCATCGCTGGTGGCGAGGTAGCGCAGGTCGCGCTCGAGGCGGTTGAGGGTGGGGCGATGCTTTCCAAGGGTATGCCATTTCCACGCCAGGCGCATCTTGGTGTGCAGGCTGATGTCGTCGGATTCGTCCTGCCCGAAGAGGCTCAGCAGTTGGCTCCAAATGTCTTTTTCGAGAGGGTAGAAGGCAAGGCGATAGTCGCTGATGCCAGCTTTGGAGGCGGCTATGGAGAGGGCGAGGTCGAGACCACCGAGGGTGTCGACAAGGCCGATGCGTTGTGCCTCGATGCCTGCCCAGACGCGTCCGCGGGCGATGCGGTGGACTTCGTCGAAGGTCATGTGGCGCCCTTCGGCCACTCGGCCAACGAACACCTTGTAGAACTCTTCCACGTTGCGGGTGAGCAGCTGGTGGGCGGCAGGGGAGAGGGGGCGCAGGAGCGAGAGGCTGTTGGCGTTGGGGTGGGTGGCCACGGTGTCGGCGGTCAGGCCGAGCTTCTGCTGCATGAGTTTCTGCAGGTTGGGGATGGTGCCGAAGACTCCGATGGAGCCTGTAACGGTCGTCGGCTGGGCTACGATGCAGTCGGCCATGCAGGCCATCTCGTAGCCCGCCGAGGCTGCCACGTCGCCCATGGAGACAACGAGGGGTTTCTTCTCCCGTGCCTGAACCACGGCGTAGGTCATACTTTCGCTGGCGGTGGCCAATCCACCAGGCGAGTTGATGCGCAGCACGATGGCCTTCACCGACTCGTCGTCGGCGGCTTGGCGCAGGGATTTGACGATGTCGTCGGCGTAGATGCCTTCGTCCCAGCCGTTGCCGCTACCGTCCATGACGTTGCCTTCGGCACAGACTATGGCGATGTGGTCGGCTGTGCTAGCCTTGTCGGGGGCGAGGGTGGCGGCATAGTTGGCTACCGACATCAGGCGACTGCCCTCGCTGCGGTCGCGGAGCATGGCTTTGGCATCCTCTTCGAAGCAGAGCGAATCGACGATGCCAGTGCGTAGGGCATCGGTGGCCAAGTAGGCGGATAGGTGGGTGGCCAAAGAGTTGATTTCAGCCACGGTTAGGCTTCGGCTCTCGGCCATCGCGGCTGCGACCTGCTGCCAGATGGCACTGCGGTAGGAGCGTATTTGTTCGCGGTTGGCCGTACTCATGTGGTTCATGGTGTAGACCTCGCCAGCACTTTTGTAGGTGCAACTTTCGGGACGGATAAGCTGCATCTCGATGCCGAGCTTGTCGAGCATGTCTTTGTAGTACAGCACTTCGCCGCCGAGGCCGCGCAGGTCGACCATGCCCGACGGGTGGAGCAGTACGTGCTCGGCAGCCGAGGCCAGGTAGTAGCCTTGTTGTGAGTAGGCGGTGGCATAACTCACCACAGGCTTGCCACTGGCCCTGAAGCGTGCCACGGCTTCGCGCAGCTCCTGCATCGAGGCCCACGAGGCGGTGATGCCGTCGCCATCGGTGATGAGGAGACCACTGATGCGGTCGTCGGTGGCGGCACGGTTGATGGAGCGGACGGCATCAATTAGCCCCACAGTGCGGCTGTCGCCGAAGGCTTGCATCAGCTCGCTCTGGGTGCGGTCGCCCTGAAGGGTGCCGAGGTCGAGGCGGAGGCAGGTGCCGCGTCGCACTTTGGGTGTGTCGTCATCGGCTTTGCTTCCGAGGGCGGCTATCATCCCTATGGTCATCACCAGCATCAGCAGTCCGCCCACTGCCGAGACGATTATGATGCCCAAGGCACTGGCCAGCATGGTGGCCCCGAAGGATAGCGGTTTGTTCATGGCTGTGGATGTATGCTGGAACTGTTAGAAGTAGAGCGTCAGTCGCCGACGGCTACCACGCGGATGGTCATATCGCCCAAGTCGCCGCTGATTGCCTCGCCGTCGAGGTCCTGCAGGATGAAGGTGATTTCGCCGTACTTAAAGTCGAAGCGCAGGTTCTCGCCGACGTAGTAGTCGTAAGGCTGGCCATTGGTGTCGGTCTCTGTGTAGGCCACTGGGATGATGTAGGGCAGGGGGTGCTGGCGGCTGCCATCGAGGTAGTAGGCATTGACGCTGCCGAAGTCAACCACGTCCTCGTCCAACTCGTCCCACTGGACAGAGCAGATGAGCGAGCCGTCGGCAAGTGCCGTCCAGTCGCCGTAATAGCCATTTGAGCCGCCGCGGATGGTAACATCCATAGTCTCCATCGTCTGGTGCTGGCAGGAGGTAAGCCCCAGCGTCAGCGCAGCCGCAATCCCCATTGCAAAGAGTGCCTTTTTCATATCGGGTGTCGCTTTTTGTTGGTTGTTTTCGCCTAATAACGGAAAGGGAAGCTCGCATATTGCACAAAAGAAAAAAAACAGAAAAATGTAACAAATCGCCCCAAGGTGCGTTATGCAGAAAATTAGGGATAAATTATGGTCGGCCTATGAAGCAGTTGAAGATTACCCATTCGATTACCAACCGAGATATTAAGTCGCTCGATAAGTACCTGCAGGATATTTGCAGCGAGGAGCTTCTGACGCCCGAGGAGGAGGTGCAGCTGGCGCAGCGTATCAAGCAGGGCGACCAAGTGGCGCTGGAACGCCTCACGAAGTCGAACCTGCGCTTCGTGGTCTCGGTGGCTAAGCAATATCAGAATCAAGGTCTCTCGTTGCCCGACCTGATCAACGAGGGCAACCTCGGCCTCATCAAGGCAGCTAAGCGTTTCGACGAGACGCGTGGCTTCAAGTTTATCTCCTATGCCGTATGGTGGATAAGGCAGAGCATCCTGCAGGCCATAGCCGAGAATAGCCGCATCGTGCGCCTGCCAAGCAATCAACTGGGTGCCCTCAATAAGCTGAAAAAGGAGATTAGCAAGCTCGAGCAGCAGCTGGAGCGTCCCCCTTCGGAGGAGGAACTGGCCGAGCTGCTCGATATCCCCGAGGATAAAATCAAGGCCATACTCGGCATCAGCGGTCGCCACGTGAGCATCGACGCACCGCTGGCAAGCGACGAGGATGTGAACTTCGTCGATGTCCTACCCAACGAAGATACCCCACCCACCGATGAGGGCTTGATGCAGGAGAGCCTCTCGCAGGAAATTGAGCGCTGCCTCTCTACGCTGACCGAATACGAGCGCGAGGTGATCAAGATGTACTTCGGCATCGGCAAGCCCCATCCGTTGAGCCTCGACGAGATCGCCCTCAAGTTCGGCCTCACCCGCGAGCGTGTGCGCCAAATCAAGGAAAAAGGCATCAAGCGGCTGAAAAGCAGCAGCAAAAGTAAGCACCTAAAAGCCTACTTGTAGGCCGCAAGTGTGCGGTGCGGCGCGGTGTCCCTCATTCGCCGATGAGGAACACCGTGTTGCGTTTATGGAGGTGCCATTGGGGGCGAAGCCGCTTCCACTGGGCTATGGTGGCGGTGCGGATTTGCTGCGTGGGCAAGGTGAGGTCGCAGGCCACGCAAAGGCGTGTCGGTGGCCGAAGTGTGGCCACGAGCGTGTCGAGCATCTGGTCGTTGCGATAGGGTGCCTCGATGAAGAGTTGCGTCTGATGCTCATGCAGGGCACGGCTCTCGAGCTGCCGCAGTGCATTGGCTCTTTGTGTGCGTTCCACTGGCAAGTAGCCCACAAATGCAAATCGCTGCCCGCCCAATCCGCTCCCCATCAGAGCCAGCATCAGCGAGGAGGGCCCCACAAGGGGGATTACCTCGATGCCGCGTTGCTGCGCCATGCCGACGGCCACTGCCCCAGGGTCGGCCACGCAGGGAAGCCCCGCCTCCGAGAGCAGTCCGATGTCCTCGCCGCGCTCGATGGCATCAAGAAATGCACCAGTCTCCACGGGCGATGTGTGCTCGTTGAGGACAAAAAATGTGGCCTCGCCGATGGGGTGGACATAGCCAGCCTTCTTCAGAAAACGCCGTGCCGTGCGCAACTCCTCAACGATGAATGTGCGGCAGCCGTTGAGCAACGATAGGTTGGCCGACGGCAGCGAGACCGCCATATCCTCGGCTCCGATAGGCACGGGAAACAATATCAATCGCCCTCTCATACCCTACACAACGCCACCGCCGCCTCATTATTGCCCGATTTTTCTTCTCATAGTGCAATATTTGATATTGGCATGCCGTTAAAGGGGCAAAAAACTAATAAAAAGCATCCAACCTATGAAGACGAAAGGATTATGGATAGCCCTGCTCGCCATGGCACTCGCCCCAGTGGCCGCAGCACAGACCGGGCGCGACCTCGGCGACGACGGCCTGCAAGGCGCAGTGAGGCGCGTCAGTGCCAAGATGTATGAGGCAAAGTATGATGCTGCCGACAGCCTCACCTCGGGCGAGCAGCTGGAGTACCTCATCACCGAATACAACTCGCGCGGCCAACGCCGGCAGCAAGTCTACCTCTCGGTGGCCGAAGATGTGATATTCCGCACCCGCTACAAGCACGACGGCTTCGGCCTAACCACGCTCGAACATGTGGTCGACAACCAAGACCGCGTCATCGGGCGTACCTACTACCTCTACGATGCCGACCACACACTCACCGAAACCTACGTCGAAGATGCCGAGCGGCAAATCGAAAGTCGCACCCTCCTTAAGCACGACCCTCAAGGTCGCATCAGTCAGCGCAGCTTCAACGACCCCCGCAATGAAATCTACAAACGCGAAGTCTACACCTACAACGCCAACGGCACCATCAGCCGTGCCGTGGTCTACGACCGCTCACGCCAGCGTGTGCAGGAAAAACGCTGGGAATACGACAGCCACGGCTTCCCCATCAGCTACACCCTCTACGACTACACCGAGGACGAACCCGAGATGTTCGTCACCATCTACGAGCGCCAATACGACTCCCACGGCAACTGGACACGCTGCACCGAGTTCGAAATCGTCGGCGACCGCCGCATCCCTACCTACACCACTATTCGCGAGATCGACTACTTCTAAACCCTATGCACAAGGCAGGCTTCGTCAATATCATCGGCAACCCCAACGTGGGTAAATCCACCCTCATGAACGCCCTCGTGGGCGAACAATTGAGCATCATCACCCACAAAGCCCAGACCACTCGCCACCGCATCATGGGCATCGTCAATGGCGACGACTTCCAAATCGTCTATACCGACACCCCTGGCATCGTCACCCCCCACAACAGGCTCCACGAGCAGATGATGGGCTTCGTCGGTACCGCCCTCGCCGATGCCGACCTCTACCTGCTGGTAACCGAACTCGGCGAACCACCAAAAAACACTCAAGTCCTGCAGCGCATCAAGCAGGCCACCATCCCCACACTGGTGGTCATCAACAAGATCGACCTCTCCAACCAAGCCGAAATTGCCTCCAAAATAGCCCACTGGCAGCAGGAAATTCCCCGCGCCGAGGTCATCCCCTGCTCGGCTGCCGAGCACTTCAACCTCGACACCATCTTCCACACCATCCTGCGCCTCCTCCCCGCCCACCCAGCCTACTTCCCCAAGGACGAGCTGACCGACCGCTCCATGCGCTTCTTCGTCAGCGAAATCGTCCGCGAAAAGATTTTGCTCCTCTACCAAAAGGAAATCCCCTACAGCTGCGAAGTGGCCGTCGAAGCCTACGAAGAGCATGAGGATATCGACAATATCTCGTGCCTCATCTTCGTCGAGCGCGAATCGCAGAAGGCTATCCTCATCGGCCACCAAGGCAAGGCCATCAAAAAACTTGGCACCGAGGCTCGCCGCGACATCGAGGAGTTCACCGGCAAACGCTGTTTCCTCTCCCTCCACATCAAGGTGCTTAAAGACTGGCGCAACAGCGACCGCGCCCTCAAATCCTTCGGCTACAACCTCGACGACTAACCCTCCGCCATCGCCTTCACCTCCTTCGTCCATCTCATAGCACCCCTCCCTCGCTCTGTCCTCACCCCTCTTGCCTTTCACATCCCCCTCCCGCTATCCCCGCTCCTCACCCCCTTGCCAGATATCTATAATCACCCGCCAAAATTAGTTCGTGTGCGAAGTAGTTTGTTTTCGGGGGCTTTTTTTCAACCTCTTTTCAACAGCTCGGTCTTATCCCCCGGCAGTGCCGATTAGCCTTATTTTTCAGTGTTTTAACTATTTTGGTGGTTTGTAATCCGCTCATTGTCAGTTCCTTTATAGTCCTCGGTAGGCACCCCCTCCGTATCCCCTCCGTATCCGCTCCGTATCCGCTCCGTATCAAGTCCGTATCCGGGCGGAGGAGTTACGGGGAGAAAACGGGGCGGATGGCGGGAGGGTGGCTGGAGGGTGAAATTAGTTCGTGCGCGAAGTAGTTTGTTTTTTGCACCTT
>JAFTBM010000012.1 GCA_017455205.1 Bacteroidales bacterium | reverse complement strand
TTTATTATGCATAAAAGCGAGCAGATTTTTCTTCTTTTTGATGGCGCAATGGGGTTCCATTGTAACGGAAAAAAGAAGGGAAAGATGCCGTTTTTATGCTTTAAGAAAAACATTGAATTAAATTTAAACAGCTTCTTAATATTTTGCGTAACTTTGCACCATCAAACCGACCCAATCGTCATCATTCGAAACCATTAATCCTAAAACCTATCAGTTATGAAAAAAGCATTCTTAACCCTCGCCGCAGCGGCCTTCGTCGCCCTCGGCATGGTGTCCTGCACCGACAAGGACAACGACAGCACCAACACCACCAACCAAGCTGGGCAAGCCGGCTCGCTGGCCAAAGCCACCTTCGTCAGCGTTCAGCTGACGCCCAACGGTGGATACGCCCACAGCATTTGGTTCAGTGGCAACGACACCTGCGTCTACGCCTACGGTTCGGTGAACGCCGATGGCGACTTTACCGATTCCACCATCCTCTGCGGACTCTACACCTACCAGGCCAAAGGTAGTGGCACGATCAACTTCTATTCCGACACCAACTTCACCCGCTCCGCTGGCTCCGCCACCTTCAGCATCGATGCCAACAACGTCCTTACCCTCGTCTACAACGGCGAGACGGTGAAGATGATTAAAGAATCCGAAATCCCCACCCCCGGCGACGACACCTCCGCCTACGCTTGGCTCAACTACACCCAGTGGCAATACCTCGACCAAGGTGAAACCACCACCACCGACATCTTCCTCTTCTTCGAAAACGGCGAGGCCAACCTCGACCTCCACCTCCCCTCGGCCTTCATCTACGGCGGCGGCTCCTACACCATGGTGGGCAACCGCGGCATTATCCAGTTTTCGGGTTCGCAATCCAATCCCGCATCTGAAGAAACCGAACCAGTGCGTTCCATCATCTACTTCGAGGTGATGAGTGATCATGAGATTGACCTCACCTACAGCGACTACACCTTCACCCTCACCCGCCGGGAAAGCGACAAGTAACCTCGCCATCCAATCCGCCACGGGGAGCCTTGCACCGCGGTGCAAGGCTCCCCGTGGCTCGTTTTCCTCCTCGCCGCAAATTTCCCCGAGCCCTCCAAGTCGGCAAAATTAGTTCGCACGCGAACTAATTGCCATTTTCCACCTCACTTTCCCCTCGCCTCAAAGTGCTCCCAAACCACCCCAGCCCCATCCAAAGAACCCAGAAAACCAGTGTGGACGTCATTTTCTAAAAAGTCAAATGCTTCCAAATCAGTCTCCTAAAGGTCATCGGTAAGCATCCCCTCCGTATCCGCTCCGTATCCACTCCGTATCCCCTCCGTATCAAGTCCGAGTCCATACGGAGGGAATACGGGGCGGAAGCGGGGCGGATGGGGGGCGGGTGGCTGGAGGGTGAAATTAGTTCGTGTGCGAATTAGTTGGGTTTTTTGGAGGGCGAAAAGAGTCGCTACAGAGGCGGAATTTTTACATTCCTTTGCATCCAAAAAGGAGAAGTTCACGACCTCGAAAGCGGACAATTAGTGGATGTCTATGGATCCAGAGGCAATTGCTGGATGCTGACAATGAGTGTGTTGTGTCTATATTTATCTGTTTGCTTGGGGGTGGGAGAAAATATAGTTTGGCGGTTTGCAAAAAAGTGTGTAAATTTGCTTCGTGTGCGAATTAGTTTTTCGCACAGGTGCTAACACAGTATTAATTAAACAGATAAAGCTTATGAAAGAACAGGTTTTGAAAGCGATGGCCGAGGCTGCACGCCCAGTTTCGGCAGGCGAGGTGGCCACTTTGTTGGGGGCTGACCGCAAGTTGGTAGACAAGGCGTTTGCCGAGTTGAAGAAGGAAGGGGCTATCGTTTCGCCCGTGCGTTGCAAGTGGGAACCCGCCAAGCGGTAGCGAAAGGAGGCATAGTATGGCAAGAATCTATGATTTCAAGGCTCTGGCCAGCAATGGCAAGGAGGTGGATTTCTCCCAGTTTGAGGGCCGAGTGCTGCTGATCGTCAATACGGCCAGCAAGTGTGGTTTCACGCCCCAGTTCGACGGGCTGGAGCAGCTCAACCAGAAGTATCGCGACCGTGGGCTGGTCTGCATCGGCTTTCCGTGCAACCAGTTCAAGGAGCAGGATCCCGGCAGCGACAACGAGATTGAGCAGTTCTGCCAGGTGAACTACGGCGTGACGTTCCAGATAATGAAGAAGACCGACGTCAATGGTCCCGACGAGCATCCCGTCTTCACTTGGCTCAAAGCCCAGGCACCCACAGAGGAGTACCACGGCATCAAGGCCAAGGCCACACACACGCTGCTCAAGGGGCTCAGCACCACCGCCAAAAAGGAGAGCGACATCCTTTGGAACTTCACCAAATTCCTCGTTCACCGCGATGGTACGACGGTGGAGCGTTTTGCACCGACCACCGAGCCCGCGCAGCTCGAGACTGCTATTGAGGCCGCCCTTCAGGAGGCTGAAGCATGACAGGGGATGCATTGTTCGACGAGCGACTTGACTTTCAGCTCTACACGGCTTCGCGGCTGTTGCAGCAGGTCTGCCAGTCGAGGCTTGGGGAGCGCGGGCTGACGTACACGCAGTACTTGGTGCTGCGGGTGCTTTGGGAGCGCGACAACCAGGGGGCAGGCGACATCGGCCAGCGGCTGGGACTTTCGGGCAGCACGCTGACGCCAGTGCTTCAGCGCTTGGAGCGTGGAGGATGGGTGGCGCGCAGCCACGGCATGGCCGACGAGCGGCGACTGCTGGTGCGGCTCACCAAGCGTGGCTATCGCTTGAAGGAGCAGCTTGGCGACCTCGCCGAGGCGATGGTGAGCGAAGCTGTGGGGGTGGAGATGGGCGAGGCGGAGCTGTCGCAGCTGACGGCGCTGCTTGGTCGGCTCAATGGTTTGCTGTCGAGGCGTTGAGGCCGCTGGGCCAAAAGGGAGGGGCGGCAAAGCTTGCTTTGCCGCCCCTCTTTGTCGGTAGAAAGTTGCCGCTTATTCGGCGGGAGCTTCCTCGCCAGCCGTGGCACTGGCACGGGTGCTGACGATGGTTATCACCTCGCTGCTCTTGGGGTTGAGGATGGTGTAGCCCTCGGTGGCGATGTCCTGCACACGGATGCGCTGGTTGACGTCCAAGTTGGCAATGTCAAGCATCACCTCGCTGGGCATGTTGGCCGGTATGGCTTTGACGTTGAGGCGTTTTTGCTTGTAGGCCAGCTTGCCACCTTTCATGACGCCTTTGCTGGTGCCCGTGGTGTGGACGGGGATGGACATCACGATGGGTTTGTCGTCGGTGAGCTCGTAGAAGTCGGCGTGGTAGACAATGTCGGTTACCGGGTGGAAGTCGATGTCCTTCAGCATGGCCATGTGGTCCACTCCGTCGAGGCTTACTTTGATGAAGCAGGGTTCGGGGTTGAAGAGGACGCGCTGGAAGGCCGTCTGGTCGACGCTGAAGAGGTACTGCTCGCCTTTGCCGTACATCACGCAAGGCACTTTTGCCTCGCGGCGCAAGGCTTTAGCATCTTTTTTCCCTACGTTCTCGCGGAGAGAACCGCTCATAGATACTACTCTCATGGTTTTGTTGTGTTTTATGGGTTAATAAATGGTTTTCGGTGGGTCAGTCGGTGAGGCGTTTGATGATGCCTTTGTGGTGGAGGGTGGTCTCGTAGAGGTTGTCGAGGCTCTCGTAGTTGACCACGCGGCGGATGGCTTCGGCCAGCAGCCAGTCGCAGCTCAGGACGTGGATTTTGCTGCTTTCGCGCTTGAGGGGGATGGTGTCGGCCACAACGAGCTCTTCCAGGTCGGAGGCTTCCACCTTTTCGATGGCGTTGCCGCTGAGCACGGGGTGCGTTATCATGGCACGGACGCTCTTGGCTCCGCTTTGACGGATGATGTCGGCGGCTTTGCAGATGGTGGAGCCAGTGTCGATGATGTCGTCGAGCAGGATGACGTGTTTGCCCTCCACATCACCGATGAGGCGCATTTCGCCTATTTCGTTGGGTTTGTTGCGATGCTTGTAGCAGATGACGAAGCTGTTGTTGAGCGTCTTGGCGTAGGTGCCGGCGCGTTTGCTGCCGCCCATATCGGGGCTGGCGAACATCACGTCTTCGATGTTGAATTTCTCGCGGATGTAGGGCATGAAGAGGCTGGAGCCGTAGAGGTGGTCGACAGGGATGTTGAAGAAGCCTTGGATTTGGTCGGCATGGAGGTCCATAGAGATGACGCGGTCTACGCCAGCCACGCTGAGCATGTCGGCTATAAGCTTGGAGGCTATGGGCACGTGGGGTTTATCCTTGCGGTCTTGGCGTGCGAAGCCGTAGTAGGGGATGACGGCGATGATTTTCTGTGCCGAGGCACGCTTGGCGGCATCGACCATCATCAGGAGTTCGAAGAGGTTGTCGGTCGGGGGCGTGGTGCTTTGGATGATGAACACTATGCCGCCGCGGATGGTGTCCTCATAGGAGGGTTGGAATTCGCCGTCGGCGTATTGGAAGACTGTGGAATTGCCGAGCGGGATGCCGTAGATTTCGGCTACGCGGCGTGCAAGGTCGTGGGTGGCACGGCCAGCGAAAATGAACACTTTGTCGGAACGCATTTTGTCCATTAGTTAATTATTTTACTGACAGTTGCTCTTCTTTTTCGAGGTTTTTTCCTCGTGGTTTTCGCTTGCAAAGATAGTCAATTTTAGTGGTTTGGCAAAAAAGTTTTTCGGTTTTGTGGAGAGTGTACGTTTTTCTTGAGGTCGGCAGCTCTTTGTGGAAGGGGGAAATTTGCAGGTGGGGGCAATATTTGGGGCAGGAGGGAGGTTATGGAAGGTGAGAGGGAGCGCAGGCGGCTCGCCCGTGGGGTAGGTGAGGGAAGAAAGGTGATAGGAGGGGAGCACGGGCGGCTCGCCCGTAGGGGTGGTTGAGGTGTAAATTTACTATTAACATTGTAATAGCTATGAAGCGGATTGCGATTATCAACGGACCTAATTTGAACCTGACGGGTCGGCGTGAGCCCGAGGTGTACGGCACTACTACGATGGAGGAGTGTGTGGAGCGGCTGCGGGGGCTTTTCCCTGGGGTGGAGATTGTGGAGTGGCAGAGCAATGTGGAAGGGGAACTGATTGATGCGATTCAGCGTGAGGGTTTCCGAGCTGATGGGCTGGTGGTGAACCTCGGGGGGTATAGTCATACCAGTGTGGCACTGCACGATGCACTGCTGGCGGTGCCAGCGGTGGCGGTGGAGGTGCATTTGAGCAACTTGTTTGCCCGCGAGGAGTACAGGCATCGGTCGCTGATAAGCTCGGCGGTGCGGGGGATGGTGTGCGGCTTGGGGCTTCGGGGGTATGAGTTGGCGGTGAGTTATCTGCTGGGTGAGGGAGAGTCTGATTAGTCGGTGAATTTCACCATGTCGATTAGGCGGACGCCATCGAGCCAGACGGCTATGCAGCCGACAGCACCGTGAGCCGATGCTTCGTCCCACGAGGCGATGGGTTGGAGGGTGAGGGCGTCGACGATGTCGAAGTATTCGGGCTGGAAGCAGAGGCCGTCGGGTTGGGGGTTGATGAGGTGGTAGGATGCGAGGGTGTCAAGTACCCACTGGCGGAGGTCGTCCACCTCTTCGTAGGCGGCCATTTCGGTGGCTTGCTGGAGGGTGGCGTAGATGGCTGGGGCGAGGGCGCGGGCAGCGGGGGAGAGGCGTGCGTTGCGGCTGCTGAGGGCGAGGCCGTCGTCGGCACGGACGATGGGGCAGGGGATGAGTTCGATGGGGTAGTGGATTTGGTCGAGCAGGGAGCGGATGATGGCGATTTGCTGGAAGTCTTTTTCGCCGAAGTAGGCGCGGGTGGGTTGGGCAAGGTCGAAGAGGCGGCGCACCACGGTGGCCACGCCCGAGAAGTGGCCTGGGCGTTGTGGGCCTTCCATGACTTGCTCGATGGGGCCGAAGTGGTAGACCTCGGTGGGAGTGCCATCGGGGTAGATCTCTTTCACGGTGGGGGTGAAGACGAGCAGCTGGACGGTGGGGGCGAGGGTGGATAGGCGATGTTCGAGGTCGGCGAGGAGTTGGAGGTCGGCTTCGAGGGTACGCGGGTAGCGGGCGAGGTCGTCCTGGTTGTTGAACTGGATGGGGTTGACAAAGATGCTGACCACGGCCATTTGGTTTTCGGTCAGGGCACGCTCGACGAGCGAAAGATGCCCTTGATGGAGTGCGCCCATGGTGGGGACAAGACCGATGGTGAGTTGTTGGCTTTTGGCTTGGGTGGTGGCCGCTTGAAGGTCGGCGGCACTGGTGATTTGTTTCATGATGGTTTATTCGTTGATTTCTTCGTAGGGGGTGAATTCGTCGGCAGAGGGGTCGGAGGGGGAGTGGGGAGTGAGGTTGGGTCGGTTGATGCGGCGGTTGGGCCATTCGAGGAGGTAGTTGAGAAGGGTGAGGAGGAGGCTGAAGAGCAGAGCCGACCAGAATGTGTCGACGTGGAAGCCGCTGACCAAGGCGGAGGCCATAAGAATGATGAGGGCGTTGATGACGAAGAGGAAGAGGCCAAGGGTGAGGGCGGTGGCGGGTAGGGTGATGACGATGAGTATGGGGCGGACAAGGTTGTTGAGCAGGGAGATGGCGATGGCGGTGAGCAGGGCTGCCCAGAAGGAGGTGATGGCTACGCCTGGGAGCAGCCAGGATGCCACCATGACGGCGATGACCATTGCCATTAGGCGCAGCAGGCATCCGCCGCGGCTGGTGTAGAAGTGGCGAGTGGATGGGGTGGGGCGGGTCATAGGTCGAGGTTGCCTTTTCCGTGGCGGAGGATGGTGTTGCCGTCGGAGCAGTCGATGACGGTAGAGGGTTCGGGGTCGGCTATGCCGCCGTCGACCACTAAGGCCACGCGTGTGCCGAAACGCTCGTGGATGAGGTCGGGGTCGGTGTAGGTCTCGGGTTCGCTTTCGTCGTCGACCAGTGGGCGGACGGAGGTGGCGATGAGCGGGAGGCCGTATTCTTCGATGATGGCACGGGTGATGTCGCAAGCGGGGACGCGCAGGCCGATGGTGTGGTTAGCGTTTTGGCAGGCGCGTGGCACGTTGCTCGAGGCTTCCATGATGAAGGTGTAAGGGCCAGGGAGAGCCTGTTTGAGGAGGGCGAATGTGTCTCGGTCGATGGGCCGATGGTATTCGGCGGCCTGGCTGAGGGATGCACAGAGGAGCGAGTATTTGGCCTGCTTGAGGCGGAAGCCTTTGAGGCGTGCGATTTCGTCGGCTGCTTGTTTGTGGTCGAGGCCGCAGGCGAAGGCGTAGAGTGTGTCGGTGGGTAGGATGATGATTTGCCCTTCGTGGAGTGCGGCAGCGATGCGTTGTACTTCGCGTGGGTTGGGATTAGGGTTGTAGAGTTTGGTTATCATGATTGCGTATTTTAGTCAAAGAAACGCCAGTCGATGCCCCAGAAGAGGCCGAACTTTTGCCCGGGGTAGTGGGGAAGGAGGAAATAACTGGGATGGGAGTCCCACAGGGCGTTGAGGTGGCCACCTTTGAGGTAGAATGTAGCGCGTTTTACCTGGAAGTTGATGAAGACGTCTGCCCACAGGTATCCGCCGACGCGCTGGTCGGTCTGGTGGTAGAAGAGTCCCGTGGCAGGGTCGTAGGTGGGGGAGAAGAAGGGGCTGTGGTAGCGGAGGTCGGTGCCGATTTGGGTGCGGACGGAGCGGTGGAAGAGGTGGAAGTCGGCATAGAGGGAGTTTTTGGTGGAGAGTAGGGGAAGGGGCATTTGGAGGCTGTCGGTGCTGAATTGGAGGAGGTGCTGCATGTCGAGGTGAAGCCAGCGGTAGTGGAGGTGGAGGGTGAGGCGGCTCTGGTAGACCCAGAGGTCGTCCGATCCTTCGCAGACGGCGAGGAGGCTGTCGTACCAAGTGTGGTGGGAAAGGTGGGAGGCTTTCATTTGGAGGTCGAGCCAGTGGCTGTGGGTGAGGCCGACGATGAAGTGCTGACTGGTGATGGGGCGGAGGGTGTAGTCGTTGGTCATCCATTGGTCGTAGAGGTAGCGGAGGTCGGGCATCCGACGCTGGCCGACGGCTTCGAGGTGGAGGAGGGTCTGACGCGAGGTGTCAAGTGTAAGGTCGAGGCCAGCGGCGAGGCGGAAGTCGGGCGTGGCATCGTCGTTGAAGGCGGCACGGGTCTCGGCTTGTCCGAAGATGCGGTGTCGCCCGAGGGCTATCTCGGCGTGGGCGAAGGGGTCGAGGTAGGATTGAAGCTGCATGGTGTCGGTTTCGACTACGGCTTGTAGCAGGTGCGGACGCAGGCCGAGGGTGAGCTTGAAGGGGTTGCGCCAGCGATGGTCGGCGTAGGCATCGTTGGTCCAATAGAGGGTGGCGGTGAGGTCGCGCCAGAGGGTGGAGTCGGTGAAGACGCGTTTGCGGCGGTCGTAGTTGATGTCGAGGCCAAAGATGCCTGGGTTGAGGGAGCGTGGCTGACGGATGCGGAGTGTATCGATGAGGATGAGGGTGTCGAAGAGGGTGGTGGTGTCGTCTGCCTGGATGGCGATGATGCTATCGCGCTGCCGGTAGCTTTCAAATTGCCGCACAAGGTTGTAGGAGATACCCCCGAAGGCTGCCAGTTCTTTGTGGACGGTGCCGCTGTTGTAGAGCCTCACGGGGATGCCTGCTCGGTTGGACTGGAGGCGTTGGGTGAAGTAGGTGTCGTCAGAGATACCTCCGTTTTCATCAATCTTGAGTGATTGCCAGATGATGGCGGCACGAGCCTGCAGCCGCGAGTCAGCGGAGAAGTAGTTGGTGGAGACGTCGAGGTAGTGGTTGCTGGCGCCCGAGGAGGTGTAGATGCCGTCGGGACAGATGAGGCGATAGTTGAGGGCGGCATTCCACCCAGGGCGGATGTTCTGTGTGTGGGAGAACTTAACGAGGTAGTCGTTGTTGGGCGAGGAGTGGTAGCCGAGCAGGGTGTAGGGCGATTGGGCTTGGTAGAATCGGATGTTGGAGGGACGTTTGGCATAGCCGATGTTGGGGTCGGGTTGCAGCTGGGGGGTGATGCTTTCGCCGAGGGTGGGGTAGAGGGCAAAGTGGGGGTGTCCGACCACTCCTTTGCCGAGGTAGTAGTTGCCGTTGAAGGCATCGAGGGGGTCGCAGAACTGGATGCCTGTGGGGGCAAGCGTGGGGTGGCCGAGGCGGTCGATTTTCGCCGTGGCAGGTCGATAGTGGAAGTAGAAGATGCGGCTGGCGAGGGTGGAATCGGGTGTCTCTTTATTGAATATGATGCCTGTCGGGGCGGCTGCGGTGTCCTGCTGGGCTCGGAGGTGGTGGGGAAGACTGAATGCGGCCAGCAGCATTGTGGCTACTGTTACAACGAGGCGCGACCATCGCCAGCCGCAGGTGGTGCGAGTGGTGTGAGTGGAGCGTCTATGGTGCGGGATGGCCATGCGGGAAGGTTAATGTTCGTGGAGGAAGCGCTCGGCATCCATGGCAGCGGCACAGCCACGCCCAGCGGCTACCACCGCCTGCCTATAGAGTGGGTCGCACACATCGCCTGCGGCAAACACCCCTGCCACACTGGTGGCCGTCGTGGGACTCTGCACTTTGATGTAGCCTTGCTCATCGAGCTCAATTTGTCCACCGAGGAAGGCGGTGTTGGGGCTGTGGCCGATGGCGACGAAAAGTCCCGCAATGTCCAGCTGGTGCAGGCTACCATCCTGCGTATTGGCCAGTCTCACACCAGTTACCCCCTCCATGTCGCTGCCGAGTATCTCGTCCACCCGGCTGTTCCAGCACATCTCAATCTTGGGGTTGGTCAGCACTCGGTGCTGCATCGCCTTGGAGGCGCGCAGTTGGTCGCGGCGGTGGATGAGGTATACCTTCGAGCAGAGGGTGCTTAGGTATGCAGCCTCCTCGCAGGCAGTGTCGCCCCCGCCGACCACGGCCACCGTCTGCCCTTTGTAGAAGGGTCCATCGCAAGTGGCGCAGGCCGAAACGCCAGCCCCGTAGAACCGCCGCTCGCTTTCGAGGCCAATCCATCGGGCACTGGCTCCGGTGGCCACAATGACCGTCTCGGCTGCTATCTCGACCCCGTGGTCGTCCTTGGCGCGGAATGGCCGCTGGCCGAGGTCAATCTCTGTGATATATCCGCTCCTGACCTGGCAACCGAAGCGCTCGGCTTGCCGCCGCAGGTCGGCCATCATGGCCGTCCCGCCTATCCCCTCGGGGTAGCCAGGAAAGTTCTCAATCTCGGTGGTGATGGTGAGCTGTCCGCCAGGCTGTTCGCCCTCGTAGAGCAGCGGATGCAGGTCGGCACGGGCAGTGTAGATGGCGGCTGTGTAGCCTGCCGGACCCGAACCTATGATGAGGCAGGAGGTGGTTTCCATGGTGTTATTGTGTTTTACGTTTTCTTTTGGTCAAGCTGAAATAGAGCAGGTATCCCGCACCGACCACCAGCACCAGTGCCTGCTGTGCCGCCCAAAGCAGCCAACCGCAGGCAGTGCCAGTCTCCATACTGATGCCGTAGATGTCGAGCGCCAGTTGCACCAGCACGGGATAGACCCCGATGCCCCCCTGCGAGAATGTCATCCCCACCGAGCCGAAGAGGTAGACCACAAAGGCGGCACGCAGCCCAAGCCATCCCGTCTCGTCGAAGGCGTGGAATATCAGCCATCCCCCGAGGATGTAGAGCAGGTAGATGAGGGCGCTGTAGGCAAGGAAGAGAGCCGTCTGCCGACGGCCGAGGTGGAAGATGCTCTTCACGCCCCCCGCCATGCTGCGCACCAGCTCGTCGGCTCGGCGCACCAGTTTGAGGTGCATCATCCGTTTCCACAGCAGCTTGTAGGCCGCAAAGGCAACTCCAAGCCCCCCCACCGCCAGCAGGACGAGCGTGGCCATATTGGGCAGGTTGTCGTACTTCTGCGAGAGGGTGTCGTAGAGCCAGTCTTTGGCTTGGCCAAACATGGCCACCAAGCCGAAGGCCACTATCAAGCCGAAGGCTATGGCATCAATCAGCCGCTCGGTAACCACCGTCCCCAGCGATTTCTCCACTGGTATTCCTTCGCTGGTGCGGAGCGTGGCGCAGCGCATCACCTCTCCCGCGCGAGGGAAGGCCAAGTTGGCCATGTAGGCCACCACCACCGAGCCGAAGGTGCTGTTCAGCCGTGGCCGATAGCCGATGGGGCGGAAGAGCAGCTGCCAGCGCAATGCTCGCACCAAGTGGCTCAACAGGCTGCAAACCACCAGCGCGGCCACCCAAGCGTAGTCCGCCCCGCGAAATGCCTGCCAGATGGCCTCTTTCTGCGTGGGCTCCAGTTTGAGCAGGAACCAGTAGATGAAGAAAAAGCCTATGCCGAGGAAGACCACCAGCCGCAGGCCGTCCTTGACCCAGCTGCGGGGCTTCTGCCCGCGACTTTCGGTGGCAAGGGGGGCATTGTCGGCAGCAGGTGTAGGATTCACAGGCGGTTGTTTTTGGGGAAAATCACCGTCGGATGCCAGTCGGCAGCCTCGTCGGGCGTCATCTGTGCGTAGGCTGCAATGATAATCAAGCTCCCCACAGGGGCTTTGTGAGCCGCCGCCCCGTTGATGCCTATCACGCCGCTTCCGCGCTCGCCGCGGATGGCATAGGTGGCGAAGCGCTCGCCGTTGCTGATATTGTAGATTTCCACCCGCTCGTTCTCTATGATGCCGGCAGCCTCCATCAAGGCCACATCAATGGTGATGCTGCCAATGTAGTCCAAGTCGGCCTCGGTTACTTCCACACGGTGGATTTTCGATTTCAGAACTTCTATCAACATAGTTTCAATTCAGTATCCAGTATAGCAGCACGCACACCAGCAGGGCATACAGCATGACGCGCCCCGCAGGCATGGGCTTGAGGTAGTCGGGGTCGCCGATGTCGAATCGGCGGCTGATTTTGACGTGCCGCTTCCTCGGCGGTGTCTTTTCGGAGGCTGGCACAGGCTTGCTTTCCCCCTCACCTTCGGTGGCAAAGCGAGGCTGATAGTTGAACTTGGGCATCTCGCGGCGGCGGAAGAGGTCGCGCCACGTCAAGCCACGCTTTTTGGCTCGCTCGCCTGCATCTATCTCCCTGACGCGCCGCTCGAAGTAGGCAAGGTCAGCATCCGAAGCCCCAGCCGCAGGGTTTTCCCCCGCAGCAGCCGCGGCCATATCGGCCTCGGCCAACTGCTCGCGCAGCATCCGCTCGTCGGCATATTTCTGCTTCAGCGCTTCCCAGCGCTCGCGCTCGGGGTCGTAGAAGCGTGGCTGGTAGCGGAATTGGCGCGGCTTGGGAGTGTAGAACATCGGCATTGTGGCATCGGTTTTATCGGGTAACTATTGCAGGCTGCGAGCCGCAGAGGATGCAGTCCATCGGGCGGTCGTGCGGCTCGGTGGGGAGGCTTTCTACCAGTTGGAAATCAAAGCCAATGCCCACCGTATATGCCCTCGGCACAGCGGATAGCAGACGGTCGTAGTAGCCCCGTCCACGCCCCAAGCGGTTGCCTGCGCGGTCAAACGCCACGCCTGGCACCACGATGAGGTCCACCGCCTCCGTGTCCGTCCACTCCACCCCGTTAGGCTCGGCGATGCCAAACTGTGCCCCCTCCACCAAGCACTGCCTCCCAGTGTACTGCCGCAAGCGCAGCAGCTCGCCATCGACGCATGGCAGCAGCACCCGCTTGCGTCCCAGCCAGCGGTCGGCCAAGGCGTGAGTCTGCACCTCGTCGGGCATCGACCAGTAGAGCAGCACCGTCCGAGCCTCCGCCCACTGCGGCAGCTGTTCCACTCGTGCGGCCACCGCCTCGCTCTGCCGCAGCCGCTCTTCGGGCGACAGGGCCCGCTTGGCGGCACGCATCTGCTTTCTGACAGCCTGTTTGTCCATCACTCTCGTGCGAAGTCTATGCACCTGACCCGTTAGGTCAGAAGGGGAGGTCTTCGGATTCGTTTTGGGGCATTGTGGGGGCCTGGGCAAAAGGAGCGGCCACAGGAGTGGGGGCAGGAGCAGGTGCTGCCACTGGCGGTTGCGCCGTGGCCACTTGCGTCGGGGCAGAAGCCCACGAGTAGGAGGTAGCCACTGGCGGTATTTGCCCTGGCGTCATCGGCTGTATGCGCGAAGCGCGCAAGTCTGTGTACCAGCGCTCGTTGAACTCGCGGCTCTCCGGCGTGAAGGTTACCTGCACCAGCGTCCCAGCGGGAATATTCTTCGCCATGGCCACACGCTCCTCGCCAAAGGCGGTGAAGGCTACCTTGCGGGGATAATCATCGCCCGTCTCGATTACAAAACCTCCGCGCACCCACGGGCCACGTGCCGACTCGCCCTGCACATCGGGCAACAGTTGAATCAATTTGCCTGTAATTTCCATCGTTATCTCTTTGTTTAGTTGTTTACTATCAAATGGTTGCCCAAACCATTCCGCTTGGCAACATTTCAGCAAAAGTAATGATTTATTCCCACACAGCCAAATAAAACTTTTCAACAGCCGTCCCAACCCCTTTCCAGCCTTCTCGTTTGCAGCCAGTCCTCCACCAATGCAGCATTTTTACCCCCACAATCCTGCCAGTCCTTTCTATTCCAATCTTCTAATATGCTTCGTCTCAAGTGGAGGTTGAACTGTAAGTGCCTCTTTCCGTCCACAAATTTACTGGGTAGGGACTTTGCCCGTGTTTTGTCCGTGTTTGACCCGTGTTTGGTTCGTGTTAAGTCCGACTCCACTCGGACGTGACACGGACGTGACACGGAGTTGACACGGAGATGACACGGAGTTGGTGGGTGGGGAAAGGTTATAGGTTATGGGTTATAGGTTATAGAGAATTGAAAATTGCTTCAATTCAAGGAGGTGAAGTTTTTAACTTCACCATTATGAGGTTCTAATTGAGAATTGAAAGGTTATGGGTTATAGGTTATAGAGAATTGAAAATTGCTTCAATTCAAGGAGGTGAAGTTTTTAACTTCACCATTATGAGGTTCTAATTGAGAATTGAAAGGTTATGGGTTATAGGTTATAGAGAATTGA
>JAFTBM010000011.1 GCA_017455205.1 Bacteroidales bacterium | reverse complement strand
GTCAGATTCACTCTTATACCGCGTTGCTGAGCATACTCATCGTTGAGAACACCTGCTTCGGCTGGATGATAACTTCTTGGGTATTGTCGCACTTGCAAGAGTATATTTAGCCCCGATGTTTGATTTCTACTTGATAGCAGCCATACAGCTTGCACGCCTAACGGTGCAAGAGGCTTTGATGGAGGGTATGCCTGCCAAACAGATGGCTGGACTTATCGAGGAATACCTAAACGGCCCCGATAACTGCTTCCGTCGCTTCCGTATCAAGACGGGCGTGGATGCCGACGGCAAGTCGATGTATGGCCGAAAGTGGATGAAGCGTGTGAGGGACAACGACGGGTCAACATCGTGGTTCGATGCCGCCCCGCGCGACTACCCCGTAGGGCAAGGTGTCTATCATTCGTCGTACAAGAACGAGCTCCGCTACAATCGCTCCACCTCCAATATCGCCTACCGCACCGCTGACTATGAACGGTGGATGGCTGGTGTATACTTGCCTGTAGCGTGGTGATATATGCGATTATTTCGCGGTGTGGTGCGTTTTCGGCGAGTGTGCCTCGTGCGTTAGGGCTGGTCGGGGGTGGGGGAGAGGGCGAAGGCGAAGGGGAGCAGGTCGGACACGCTTTCCACTTCTCGGATGCCACTTTCGGTGAGCCAGAGGATGCGCATGGGGTGGCCTTGCTGCTGCTCGTATTCGAGCATAGCCTGTCGGCAGGCACCGCAGGGGGAGGCTTCGCAGAGCGTGCCTGCTGCGTTGCGTCCCACTATGGCCAAGGCATCGAAGTCGCGGCATTGGGGGTGCTGCGCCGAGGCGGCGAAGAGGGCAGTCCGCTCTGCGCAGAGTCCCGAGGGGTAGGCGGCGTTCTCCTGGTTGCTGCCCGCGACGATTGTGCCGTTGGCGAGGCGGACAGCGGCTCCTACGCGGAAGTTTGAGTAGGGCGAATAGGAGCCTTCGGTGGCGCGGATGGCTGCCTGTATCAGCTCGGCATCGGATGGGTCGAGACTGGACTGCGATGGATATTCGCGATAGCGGATGGTGAGCTGGTGTTGCATGGTGGTGGGTGTTTATTCGCCGTATTCGCGCCAGCTGCTGATGTCGAGGTCGGCGATGCCAACGGTACAGAAGGCTTGGATGAAACTGTCGGCCAGGCGGGGGTTGGTGATGAGGGGGATGTTGAGGTCGATGCAGGCACGACGCACTTTGTAGCCGTTGTCGAGTTCAAGCGTGGAGAGGTTCTTGGGGATGTTTACCACGAGGTCGACTTCATGGTCGCGTAGCAGCTGCATGGCTTGTGGCTGAGAGCTATCGCTTGGCCAGTAGACTTTGGTATTGGCCACGCCGTTCTGGGTGAGGTAGTCGCTGGTGCCAGTGGTGGCGTAGAGGTGGTAGCCTTTTTCGACCAGTCGGCGGCACGATTCGAGCAGTACTGCCTTCTGCTTGGCCGACCCGCTGGAGATGAGGATGCCTTTCTTGGGGATAGCCATGCCTACGGAGAGCATGCTTTTGAGCAGAGCCTGCATGGGGTCGTTGCCGAGGCAGCCTACCTCGCCGGTCGAGGTCATATCCACGCCCAGCACGGGGTCGGCGTTCTGCAGGCGGTTGAAGGAGAACTGGCTGGCTTTGACGCCCACATAGTCGAGGTCGAAGAGGGTGTGCGAAGGTGGGGTTACGGGTATGCCGAGCATCACTTTGGTGGCCAAGTCGATGAAGTTTATCTTCAGCACTTTGCTCACGAAGGGGAAGCTGCGCGAGGCGCGGAGGTTGCACTCAATAACCTTGATTTCGTTCTCGCGAGCCAGGTATTGGATGTTGAACGGCCCACTGATGTTGAGCTCTTTGGCTATCCGCCGCGTGATTTTCTTGATGCGGCGTACGGTCTCAACGTAGATTTTCTGCGGGGGGAACTGGATGGTGGCATCGCCCGAGTGTACGCCAGCATATTCGATGTGCTCTCCGATGGCGTAGGCTATCACCTCGCCGTTGCGTGCCACGGCGTCCATTTCGATTTCCTTGATATGTTCGATGAAGCGGCTCACCACCACGGGGTGTTGCTTCGACACCTCGGATGCCATCTGTAGGAAATGCTTTAGCTCCTCTTGATTGGAGCAGACGTTCATGGCAGCCCCCGAGAGCACGTAGGACGGGCGTACCAGCACGGGGAAGCCCACGCGGTCGATGAAGCGTTGGATTTCGTCCATGCTGGTCAGGGCACTCCATTCTGGCTGGTCCACGCCGATGGAGCCCATCAGCTTGGAGAACTTGGCGCGATCCTCGGCGCGGTCGATGTCTTTGGCCGAAGTGCCGAGGATAGGGACGTTTTGAGCGTCGAGGCGGAGGGCAAGGTTGTTGGGAATTTGGCCACCAGTGGAGACGATGACGCCATAGGGAGTCTCCATATCGATGATGTCCATTACGCGCTCGAAGGTGAGCTCATCGAAGTAGAGGCGGTCGCAGATGTCGTAGTCGGTGGAGACGGTCTCGGGGTTGAAGTTAATCATCACACTGCGGAAGCCTTGGCGGCGAATGGTCTGCAGAGCTTGCACACCGCACCAGTCGAACTCCACCGAGCTTCCGATGCGGTAGGCTCCCGACCCGAGTACGACCACCGACTGGCCATCCTGCTCATAGTCAATGTCGTTGCTCTCCCCATTGTAGGTGAGGTAGAGGTAGTTGGTCTGGGCAGGGTATTCGGCAGCGAGGGTGTCTATCTGTTTCACTACGGGCAGTATGCCGAGGCGTTTGCGGTAGTTGCGCACAATGAGGATGGCTTCCTCAATGCCCATTTTCTGCTCCATGTGGAGGGCACGGGCCACTTGGAAGTCGCTGAAGCCTTGCTGCTTGGCTTTGTAGAGCAAATCGCGTTCAAGGCTGGAAATGCTGTGGTAGGTCTGCAGTTGGAGGTCGGTTTCCACTATGTTGTAGAGGCGTTGGAGGAACCAACGGTCTATGCGCGTGAGTTCGTGGATGCGGTCAATACTATAGCCTTCGCTAAAGGCTTTGGCGATAATGAGCAGGCGCTTGTCGGTGGGTTCGGCAAGAGCCTTGTCGATATCATCAACGGTTATGGCCTTGTTTTCCTCGAAGCCGTGGATGCCTTGGCCAATCATGCGCATGGCCTTTTGGATGACTTCCTCGAAGGTGCGGCCAATGGCCATCACTTCGCCCACCGACTTCATGCTGGAGCCCAGCATGCGGTCTACACCGTGGAACTTGGCCAGGTCCCAACGGGGCATTTTGCAGACGATATAGTCAAGTGCTGGCTCGAAGAATGCGGAGGTGGTGGCGGTTACGCTGTTTTTCAGTTCGAAGAGGCCATAGCCCAGGCCCAACTTGGCAGCCACCGAGGCCAAGGGGTAGCCGGTGGCCTTGGAGGCCAAAGCCGAGCTGCGGCTGAGGCGGGCATTGACTTCAATGACGCGGTAGTCCTCCGACTGCGGGTCGAGGGCATACTGCACGTTGCATTCGCCCACTATGCCGAGGTGGCGCACAATGGCGATGCTCAACTGGCGCAACTTGTGGTATTCGCTGTTGGTCAATGTCTGCGATGGAGCCACTACGATGCTCTCTCCAGTGTGGATGCCGAGGGGGTCGAAGTTCTCCATGTTGCAGACGGTGATGCAGTTGTCGTAGCGGTCGCGTACCACCTCGTATTCAATCTCTTTCCATCCTTTGAGGCTCTTTTCAATGAGTACCTGCGGGCTGAACGAGAGTGCCTTACCGACGATGGCATCAAGTTGCTCTTGGTTGTCGCAGAAGCCTGAACCCAGCCCGCCGAGGGCATAGGCAGCACGGCAGATGACGGGGTAGCCCAGTTCAGCAGCGGCGGCACGAGCCTCTTCGAGACTGTTGCAGGCGTGGCTGCTGATAGTATTGACGTGGATTTGGTCAAGTTTCTCGACAAAGAGCTGTCGATCTTCGGTGTTGATGATGACCTCGACGGGTGTACCAAGTACCTGCACGCCATATTTCTCGAACACGCCAGCCCGGTAGAGCTCAATGCCACAGTTGAGGGCCGTCTGGCCACCGAAGGCGAGCATAATGCCCTGCGGACGTTCTTTCTCAATGACTTTCTCCACGAAGTAGGGCGTTACGGGCAGGAAGTATATCTCGTCGGCCATGCCTTCGGAGGTCTGCACGGTGGCGATATTTGGGTTGATGAGCACTGTCTGCACTCCTTCTTCCTTGAGGGCTTTGAGGGCTTGCGACCCAGAGTAGTCGAATTCGCCGGCTTCGCCTATCTTCAGTGCGCCAGAGCCGAGCAAGAGGACTTTCGATATATGGGTATCCTTCATGGCTATTTGCTGTTGAGTAGTTTCACAAAATCATCGAAGAGGAATGCCGTGTCGGTGGGACCGCCGCAGGCTTCGGGATGGAACTGGACGCTGAACCAAGGCTTTTCGGCGTGGCGGACACCCTCGTTGGATTGGTCGTTGAGGTTGCGCATCAGCGGCAACCAGCCATCGGCGAGGGTGCTGTCGTCGACGCAGTAGCCGTGGTTTTGGCTGGTTACGAAGCAGCGGTCAGTCCCCACTTGCCGCACAGGCTGGTTGTGGCTGCGGTGGCCATATTTGAGTTTGTAGACTTTTGCACCGGCGGCTACCGAGAGTAGCTGATGCCCCATGCAGATGCCCATGCAGGGACGTGCCACGGGGGCGGCGAGAAAGCGACGCAGGTTGTCCACCGCCGCTGTGCAAGCCTCGGGGTTTCCTGGCCCGTTGCTGAGGAAGAGGCCGTCGAAGTCGAGACCATTGAAGTCGTAGTCCCACGGCACTCGCACCACCTCTGCCCCCCGCGCGGTGAGCGACCGAATGATGTTGTTCTTCACGCCATAGTCCACCAGCACCACGCGCAGCCGTCCCCCGGGGTTGTAGGTTATCACCTCTTTGCAGGATGCCTGTGCCACGTAGTTTACCTCGGCGTAGTCCACCTCCTCGGGCTCTTCTGTACAGCCATCGATGAGGATTTTCCCCATCATCACGCCGCGCTCGCGCAGCTGCTTGGTCAGCTTCCGAGTGTCGATGCCTTCGATGGCAGGCACCCCTTCGGCTTTGAGCCATTGGTCGAGGCTTTCAGCGGCGTTCCAGTGGCTATACTGGCCGCTGTATTGCCCCACGATGAGGCCGTGGGCATAGATGCGGTCGCTCTCCATAAAGCGTTGCAGGCCACCCTCCACCTCGCGGGGGGGGACGCCATAGTTGCCTATCAGCGGATAGGTGAGGGTCATGATTTGCCCTGCATACGAGGGGTCGGTGAGGCTCTCCACGTAGCCAGTCATGGCTGTGTTGAACACCACCTCGCCGCTCATCGGCCTTTCCGCACCGAAGAGCAGGCCGTGCAGCTCACTGCCGTCGTCGAGCACCAGTCGTGCATGCTTTCTCTGTTGCATCATCTCGTTGCTGAATTATGAAAAAAGGCTTCCCAGAGGTGAAAGCCCTTAATTGCATTTCTGCGGGTAAAAACTGGCAGAAGTGGCATCGCGGACTGAAGCGCAGTGCCGAGATGGTAGACTTTCGGCTGACTGGCTGGCTGTTGGTTGTTTCCCACAATGCTCATTCTCTGATAGTTTACCCTGCTTTGATACTTCTCTGTTCCTGTTGCAAAGATAGTGAATTTTTCCGTGATTAGGCGATTAAAAGCACTTCGGTGGCTAAAAATTTCCTCGCCGAGGGTTGCCAGTAGGAAGGGAAATGTGCAGCAAAGGGCAATAAACGGGCTATTAGGGCTGTTATAGATAGTGTGTGAAGGCTGAAGTGTGGCCTTGTATTGCAATCATTATAAACATTCAAGATTATGCAAAATTTCGACTACATGACCCCCACGCGCCTCATCTTCGGAAAAGGCGTCGTGGAGAAGCTGCCCGAAGTGATGGGGCAGTTTGGCAAACGAATCCTCCTCACCTACGGTGGTGGCAGTATCAAGAAAATCGGTCTCTACCAGAAGGTGCTCGACCTGCTGAAGGACAAGGAGATTATTGAGCTCAGTGGCATTCAGCCCAACCCCAAGTACGACCCCAGTGTGCTGGACGGGGTACGCCTCTGCAAGGAGCATAAGGTGGACGTCATCCTTGCCGTGGGCGGCGGTAGCGTCCTCGACTGCTCGAAGGCCATCGCCGCAGGTGCCTGCTACGATGGCGACCCGTGGGATCTCATCTCCTACAAGGTCAAGGCCCAGGCTGCCCTGCCCATCGTGGACATCATCACCCTGGCCGCCACGGGCAGCGAGTACGACGCCGGCGGTGTCATCTCGCGCACCGAGACCAACGACAAAATCGGCTACATGGACGACCACCTGTATCCGCACACCTCGTTCCTCGACCCCACCTACACCTTCACGGTGAGCCGCAAGCAGACCGCCGCTGGCATCGCCGATGCCATGAACCACACCATCGAGCAGTACTTTGCCGAGGACACTACGCTCCTCAACGATGGCTTCTGCGAGTCGATGCTCCGCTCCTTGATGGTCAATGGTCGCCGCTGCCTGGAGAACCCCGAGGACTACACCGCCCGCGCCGAGATGATGCTCGCATGTACCTACGGCTGCAACGGCATCCTCTCGCTCGGCAACAGCTATTCCGGCTGGCCCTGCCACGGCATCGAGCACGCCCTGAGCGCCTACTACGACATCACCCATGGCGAGGGCCTGGCCATCATCACGCCACGCTGGATGCGCCACATCCTCAACGACCACACCCTGCCGCGCTTCGTCAAGTACGGCATCAACGTGTTTGGGGTAGATGCCAACCTGGACAAATGGGACATTGCCAACAAGGCCATCGACGAGACCGATGCTTTCTTCGAGAGCATCGGAATCCCCATGCATCTGCGCGAGGTGGGCATCGACGACAGTCGCATCGGCGAGATGGCACACCACATTGCCGTGAACGAGGGGCTTGACCATGCCTACGCTCCGCTCTCGGAGAAGGACATCACCGACATCCTTATCGCCAGCCTGTAGCAGTCAACCAAGCAAGTCAGCCTGCCCCTTCTCTGTACAAAGAAGGGGCAGGCATTTTTGTCTCTAATGGCATCGGTGGTGGCTGCCTCGGCTCACATTTCCGATAGGGACTTCCGTCGAGTTTGGCCCGTGTTTGGTTCGTGTTTGGTCCGTGTTAAGTCCGACTCCACTCGGAGGTGACACGGAGGTGACACGGAGATGACACGGAGATGACACGGACCAAGTGGCAGGTGAGAGGTGAAGGGTGGGTGGTGAAATGGAGAGTTCACTTCTCGCCTTTCAACTGTAGAGGCGTGCCGTGTGGGTCAGACTTTGTATTTGTAGTCGAGCTGGGCGAGGTCGTCGTTGGCTTTGACTATTTTCTGCTTGAGGCTGGCTTTGTAGTCGGATAGGCGTTGCATCAGTGCTGGGTCGGCGAGGGCGAGCA
Source organism: Bacteroidales bacterium (assembly GCA_017455205.1). Lineage (GTDB taxonomy): Bacteria > Bacteroidota > Bacteroidia > Bacteroidales > P3 > Colimorpha. The sequence goes on along the minus strand of JAFTBM010000011.1, from coordinate 15,955 downwards.
TCTGCACGGCGAGAATAGCAGCGTTGAGAGCACCGTTGATGGCTACGGTGGCCACAGGTATTCCTGGGGGCATCTGCATGATGGCGAAGGTGGCATCGAGGCCTTCGAGTGCGGCACCTTTGATGGGGACTCCGATGACGGGCAGTGTGGTCTCGGCGGCTACGACGCCCGGCAGGGCAGCAGCCATGCCGGCTCCAGCGATGATGACTTTCAGACCGCGCGATTGTGCGCTGCGAGCGTATTCGCCGACTTCGGCGGGGGTGCGGTGGGCCGAGAGGGCGTTCACCTCGAAGGGAACCTCCATCTGGTCGAGGAATTGGCAGGCTTTTTCCATGACGGGGAGGTCGCTGGTGCTGCCCATGATGATGCTTACGATGGGTTTCATTTGTGGCTGTTGTTTTGGTTGATTATGTGCGGTTTTATGGAGCGGGAGGTGGTTTTTAGGGGGTTATGGAGCGAGGGGGGTGAGGTGGAGTACGAGGTATTCCGAGCGTGTGCCGATGCGGATCTTGGGTCCCCAGATGCCGAGACCCGAACTGATGTAGTAGCGGGTGCGACCGCGCTGGTGGTGTCCCCATGATTTTTCGTAGAGGGCATCGGTTATCCACGAGAGGGGCCAGACCTGCCCGCGGTGGGTATGGCCGCTGAATTGGAAATCGATGCCTGCGGCTTCGGCCTCTTCGAGGTGGTAGGGCTGGTGGTCGAGGAGAATTGAGAATTGAGAATTGAGAATTGAAAATTCGTCTTTCAGCTGTTCTATGGTGAGGCGATGGGGGTTGGTGCGGTCGTCGCGCCCGATGATTTCCAGGCCGTGGCATTGCACTGCCGAGTCTTTCAGCAGCGTGATGCCTGCCTCTTGGAAGAATTGCCTGGCTTGCACGGGGTCGCCGTAGTATTCGTGGTTGCCGAGGATGGTGTAGACTGGTGCTCTGAGGCGGCGGAACTCCTCGGCATAGCCTCCTGCCAGCACTGGGCGGAGGTTGAGGTCGATGATGTCGCCTGCGATAAGCACGAGGTCGGGGTTCTCGGCGTTGATGAGGTCTATCCAGCGGGCGAGTTCGGCCTTGCGGTTGTGGTAGCCGAGGTGGAGGTCGCTGGCCATCACGATGGTCAGGGGTTTTTCCAGCGGCTTGGGGGTGGCGATGGTGGCATGCTCGCGGTATTTATGATGGTAGTGGATGCCGCCGGCTGCCAGGATGATGGCCACGAGGCCAGCGCTGGAGAGGAGGCCGAGGGGGCTGCTGTTCAGGTAGGATGCAGGTAGGATGCGGCATAGGCAGGCTATGTCGGCCACGAGGAAAAGCAGCGTCAGGTAGAGGAAGGCGATGAGCCAGGTGTTGCCCACTTCGTAGGCTGCGGTGGCCATAGGGATGGGCATACGCTCTGTGAGTGCGAAGCCTACGAAGAAAGTGGCTGCCCAAAGCAGGAATGCTCCTGCGGTCGCCCATTTCCACCCCAAAGGGGCGAGCCGCCACAGGTGCCAGCTGGTGTAGCCGATCAGTGCCAGCAGAAGGGTTATTAGCGCGATGATGCTTCCTGTTCGCATAGTGGGAAGGATAAGGGGTTGGTGCAGAGTGGCAGCTGGTGAGGTCCGTCTGCGAATACGAATAGTAGTGTCTTTTTCATTGTGTTACGCGTTGTTTGCTTACAGAATGATAGTGCAAAGATACGTCTTTTCTCCGATATATCACTTGCACAAATTCTGGCAAAGTGTGTTTTCAAATGCTGCCGTCAGAAAATAAATTTCGCCAATCCAAATAAAAGCCGTACTTTTGTAAATCGAAATCAGTAACAAATTATCATGATGAATACGTTTGTTGACACACTGGATGACACCGATGTAATGGAGATGCAGGACGAGCTGACACCCGAGCTGTGGATGCGTTGAGAGGCTTCGATTGAGCGTGATATGCGCGAGATTGCCGAGGGCAAACCGCAGAAGTACATCACTTTGGAGCAGTTCGGAGAGGAATTGAGGGCGGCTATCAGGCGCAGAGTATGACAGAGAAAAAGGTCATCGTTTCAGAACGCGTCCGCCGCGACTTCGAACTAATCACCGACGAAATAATGCTGGTGACATCTGTCGAGTTTGCGGAACAATATGAGCGACGGTTGGAGGCCGAGATTGCCACATTGAGTTATATGGCCACAGCCCTCCCCGAATGCCAATGGATGAAGCCGAAACGCTATCACAAGGATGCCAAGACCATGACCATCGGTAAGCGGAAACTGACGGTGATATTTCATATTGAGGGCGAATATGAGATTGTTGACAAGATATTGCCATCGTGCATGATAACTTATTAAGAATACAAACGAAAACAACAATATATGGCATAAACAGAAAGAATTAGAATAGCCATAAAGACATAATAATAACATAAGCATTGACTACCATTTCGCGTTCAAAATAAGCCTCGGAAACTGATTTTGAAGAATCGGGAAAAGTAGTTCAAAGGTGAGCCTTCGGGCAACCATGTCGTTCTGTAGGTAGCCTACGCCATTGGGCGTGAGCTACAGAACGACGGGGTTTCCATCCGAGGCTTCCCTTGAACGCAACGAAAGGCTCGCGCCTTTTTCTTTTTGCCTTGATTCGGAGTGATTGATAGCAGTGCACAATATCAATCACCAACCATGCAAAACAAAGACCTGGCAAATGCCAGAAACGCAAAGAAAGACGAATTTTATACACAATACTACGACATTGAGCGCGAAGTGGAGTGCTATCTCGATTACAACCCCGATGTGTTCCGCGGCAAATCTGTATTGCTGCCCTGCGATGACCCTGAATGGAGCAACTTCACACGCTATTTCGCCGAGAACTTTGAGCGGCTGGGGCTTCGCCGACTCGTATCAACAAGTTATGCCATCGAGAGCAAACAATACAAAGTCAGCCTTCAGACATCGCTGTTCGAGGAAACATCGCCGCAATACGATGCCGACAAAAGCAAGTCACACGGCAAGATATTCATTCTTGACAACGACCGCACCGGTGACGGGCACATTGACCTCGATGACCTGAAGTGGCAATATCTGGATGGCGACGGCGATTTTCGCAGCGAAGAGGTCAAACGGCTGCGCGACGAAGCGGACATCATCATCACCAACCCACCGTTCTCGCTTTTCCGCGAGTTCTTTGCTTGGATAATGGAAGCAAAGAAGCAATTCCTGATTATCGGCAATATGAACGCCGTTACCTACAAGGAGATATTTCCCTATATAAAGGAGAACCGCGTGTGGTACGGCGAGAGCATCCACAGCGGCGACCGCGAGTTTGCCATACCCAAAGAATATCCAATCGAGGCCAGCGGTTGGCGTGTGGATGACGACGGACGGAAATATATCCGCGTGAAGGGTGTGCGGTGGTACACCAACTTGGAGCACGGCCGTCGCCATAAACCCATGAAGCTGATGACCATGCAGGAGAATGTGAAATACAGCAAGCACAAAGGCAACGACAAGTGGCGGTTCGCCTACCAGCACTACGACAACTACGATGCCATTGAGGTACCCTTCTCCGACGCAATACCGTCCGACTACGACGGCGTAATGGGTGTGCCTATCTCATGGCTGGATTTCTATTGTCCCGAACAGTTTGAGATACTGTGGATAACCCAACGAAACGATGATCCATTTAAAATAAAAAAGTACACAAAAGCCGACTATTCGAATGCCAATGACTTAAACGCCAGGTCAGTTATTCTTATCGACGGCAATCCACAACCTATGTATCCAAGAATATTAATCCGCAAACGCAAATGAAAGAGCCTGAATTTGTAACCTACACGGTGGCGCAACTGTGTGAAGGTTTTTACTACAACGAACTGGAAGAAAAGGGGGTGTATGGCCTGAATGGTCAGTTGGTCATTCAGCCAGAATACCAGCGCAACTATATCTATGCCGAGAAAAACGGCAAGGCCGAGTATGAAGTTATCGACTCGGTGCTGAAGTCCTACCCCTTGGGATTGCTCTACTTCAATCGCCGTGCCGACGGAATGTTGGAAGTGCTTGACGGACAGCAGCGCATCACGGCGCTTGGACGCTACCTGACTGATAAGTTCTCTTACCGACTGGGCGACAGAGAGCGCAAATTCAGTGCTCTGCCCGAAGACAAGAAGCAACTCGTCCTACAGACCAAACTGCGTGCCTACATCTGTGAGGGCACAGAAAGCGAGGTGAAGGCTTGGTTCCGCATCATCAACAAGGCGGGCTTCGAACTGACAGAGCAAGAGAAACGCAATGCGGAATACAGCGGCAAGTTTGTTACATTGGCTCGTGCCTATTTCTCCAACAGCAAGGACAGCAATGTGCAGAAATGGTCAGCCTACGTGAAAGGCGATGTAAAGCGGCAGGAGATTCTTGAAGTGGCATTGGATTGGGTCAGCAAGGGCAAAATTGATGAGTATATGAGCAACCACCGTAACGACGACAACATCGAAGAGCTACAAAAATATTTCGACAGCGTCATCGACTGGGTGGACAGCATCTTCGACGAACCCTATCCTGAAATGCGCGGCCTGCCGTGGGGCGACCTCTATGAGCGGTTCCACACGAATCCTTACGACCATACAGCGGTGTCGGCCAAGGTAAAAGAGCTGTTGGCGGATGACTATGTGCAGGACCGCCGGGGAGTGTTCGAGTATGTGCTGGGAGGCTGCACGGAAACGAAACTGCTCAACGTGCGCCTGTCGACAAGCCGACACAGCGTAGAGTGTACAACCGCCAGACATCGGAAGCCAAAGCCAAAGGCATCAGCAACTGCCCGCTGTGCGCGTTGGGGAATGATGCTAACCGCACCAAGATATGGGTCGAAAAAGAGATGGAAGCCGACCACGTGACAGCATGGAGCAAAGGCGGTGCAACCACAGAGGACAACTGCCAAATGCTGTGCCGCACACACAACCGCGCCAAAGGTAACCGATAAGGCAAAAAGAGTATATCTTTCGTGCAAGTAGTTTGTCTTGCGAGCTTGGAGAACGAAGATATACTCTTTTCGTTTGATTGTGTATATTGTTCTTTATGCCACCGATAGGTGGTGACGGAGGTTATTGGAGAACCGTCGCCATGCGGAACTTCAGCACCTTGCCGTTGGTCAGTGTGCCGACGACCCAGACCGCCGCTTCGTCGGTGTAGACGTTGAACTCGGCATTGCCTTCGGGGAAGGGGTTGGGTACCGTCTGGCCATCGAGGGTGCAGTCGAGTTGGTCGTTGTTCCAGTCGTAGTCGAGCTGCAGGCCAGGGAGACTGACCGAGAAGTCGAAGTGGTAGCCATCGCCGATGGGCGACTCGTGGAGGTAGGCGTGGAGGTTGTCGGAGCCGGGGTAGATATGGCCGGTGACGGTCGCGTCCCCGTCGGACAGGCTCCACTGTACCATGCCGCTGGCGGTGCGAGTGGCGCCGGAGCGGCATTCGTATTTCACCCCGTCGTAGATGATGCTGTTCGGGGTGAGGGGCACCACCTCGTCGGTGTGGGTCACCTTGAGGCGGATGCTGACGGTGGTGCCATCCTTGAGGGTGCCGTCGAGGGCGAGGGTGTAGCCACCGGCCACGTGGGCGGTGGTCAGTGTGCCGCTGGTGAAGATGGGCTGCGAGGTGCTCTCGCCGTTGTTAAGGTCGCCGTTGACGTTGCCGAAATTGTTGTTCTGGGTGAATGCCACCATATTGGTGTCGTGCCACTCCTCATAGCGAAACCAGTACTCTTCGGTAGCCTGTGGCGAAGCGAGGTCGAGGGTGCGGCCGAGCGACTCCCAAGCGATGCCAGCACCGAAGTGGGCAGCGATGCCGCCTTGGTGGTACATACCGGCAAAGTTGGCCTTGCCGAAGTCATCGAACTCCAGGGTGCTTTGCAGCGCGATGGCGTTGCCGTTGCCGAGGCGGGCCATGTTGTCGGGGTCGGCCGGCGTGGGTGTGGGCGACGCCTGCTTGTCGAGGCTGACGGTGACGCGGCCGTGGGTCAGCGTCATGCTGTTGCCGTTGAGGGTGAAGGTGTCGTTGTAGGTGCCTTTGTCGGGCAGGCCGTCGCTGAGGGTCATCGTACCGCTGTTGCCGCTGAGGGTGTAGGTGCCGGTGAAGTCGGTGGTGGCGTAGTGTCCGCCTTCCGAAGCGGCATAGAAGTCGATGCTCATCGTGCAGCGGTTGTCGCTGCCGAGGTTGAGGGTGTAGACGGCATAGTTGTCGTCGGTCTGCGGGTTGCCCTGGCTGCCCACCCAGGTGGTGCCGGCCACGGTGGTTGTGCCGCTTCCGTTGCCGCTGGTGTTGCTGCTGTCCTCCTCGTCCTTGCCGCAGGCGGCGAAGAGCATCGCGGCTGCCGCCGCCATCATCAGAATCTTTTCATGGCTATTGCTGTTTGTTGGTTAATGAATATCATTGACCTATGCCTGGAGGCGTTTGTAGCGGATGCGGTGGGGCGTGTCGTCGCCGAGGCGGCGGCGCTTGTTCTCCTCGTATTCGGTGTAGGTGCCCTCGAAGAAGTAGACCTGCGAGTCGCCCTCGAAGGCCAGGATGTGGGTGCAGATGCGGTCGAGGAACCAGCGGTCGTGGCTGATGACCACGGCACAGCCGGCGAAGTTTTCCAAGCCCTCCTCCAGGGCGCGGACGGTGTTCACGTCGATGTCGTTGGTCGGCTCGTCGAGCAGCAGCACGTTGGCCTCGCTCTTGATGGTGAGGGCCAGGTGCAGCCGGTTGCGCTCGCCGCCGCTGAGCACGCCGACTTTCTTCTGCTGGTCGGTGCCGGTGAAGTTGAAGCGGCTGATGTAGGCACGGCTGTTCACCAGGCGGCCGCCGACCTGGATGTTCTCGTTGCCGCCGCTGATCATCTCGTAGACCGTCTTCTCGGGGTCGATCCCGGCGTGCTGCTGGTCAATGTAGCCTATCTTGACGGTCTCACCCACCTCGAAGGTGCCTGTATCGGGATTTTCCAGGCCCATGATGAGGCGGAAGAGGGTGGTCTTGCCGCAGCCGTTGGGGCCGATGATGCCCACGATGCCGGCGGGCGGCAGCGAGAAGGTGAGGTTCTCGTAGAGCAGCTTGTCGCCGTAGGCTTTGCTAACGCCGTTTACCTCCAATACTTTATTACCAAGCCTCGGGCCGTTAGGAATAAAGATCTCGAGGTTCTGCTCCTTCTCCTTGACGTCCTCGTTCATCAGGCGGTCGTAGGCGGCCAGTCGGGCCTTGCCCTTGGCGTGGCGCGCCTTGGGAGCCATGCGCACCCACTCCAGCTCGCGCTGCAGCGTCTTGCGGCGGCGGCTCTCCAGCTTTTCCTCCATGGCCAGGCGGGCGGTCTTCTGCTCCAGCCAGCTGCTGTAGTTTCCCTTCCAGGGGATGCCTTCGCCGCGGTCCAGTTCCAGTATCCATCCGGCCACGTGGTCGAGGAAGTAGCGGTCGTGGGTGACGGCGATGACGGTGCCCTTGTACTGCTGCAGGTGCTGCTCGAGCCAGTCGATGCTTTCGGCGTCAAGGTGGTTGGTCGGCTCGTCGAGCAGGAGGATGTCGGGCTCCTGCAGCAGCAGTCGGCAGAGGGCCACGCGGCGGCGTTCGCCGCCGCTGAGGTTTTTCACGAGCTGATCCTCGTCGGGGCACCGCAGGGCATCCATCGCCCGCTCCAGCCGTGCGTCGAGGTTCCACCCGTCGTGCTGCTCGATGAGCTCGGTCAGCTCGCCCTGGCGCTCGATGAGCTTGTCGAAGTCGGCGTCGGGCTCGGCGAAGGCGTTGTTCACCTCCTCGTATTCCTTCATCCACCCGACGATGTCGGCCACCGCCTCCTGCACCACCTCCTTCACCGTCTTGCTGTCGTCGAGCTGCGGCTCCTGCTCCAGGTAGCCCACCGAGTAGCCCGGCGAGAAGACCACCTCGCCCTGGTAGTCCTTGTCCACCCCGGCGATGATCTTCATCAGCGAGCTCTTGCCGCTGCCGTTGAGGCCGATGATGCCTATCTTGGCTCCGTAGAAGAAGCTCAGGTATATGTCCTTCAGTATCTGTCGGCTGGGCGGAATCAGCTTGCCCACGCCCACCATCGAGAAGATAATCTTTTTGTCGTCTGCCATTGCTATAATTATTTCCACCACAACGTGTCCCAGCAATATTTATTGCCCATAGAGTCCTAAATATTTTAGCGGGCAATCGCCTCAAGCGCATAGAAGGTAGAAGTCTCAGCATCCTCGGTCGGACACGATGATGCGGTAAGTCGGGATACTCGCCTCGTAGGCGGAGGGGCTGGCGGTAGGGACTTGACCCGTGTTTTACCCGTGTTTGACCTGTGTTTGGTCCGTGTTAAGTCCGACTCCACTCGGACGTGACACGGAGTTGACACGGAGATGACACGGAGATGACACGGACCAAGTGGGAGGGAAAAAGGTTATGGGTTATGGGTTATAGGTTATAGAAAATTGAGAATTGAAAATTGTGAACGGAGTGTTGAGAATTATGATGGAGAGGGGGAGTTGGGATGGCGGTGGTTTGTGGAAAATGGGGCGGGGCATAGCCTTTCGGCCATGCCCCGCCAGCAGTTGTGGAGGCAGTCAGACGGCGACTACTTCGTCTGTGCTTTCAGCTCCTCGTAGAATTTGGCGTCGGCACACTGCATGTAGGGCTGCAGCCAGAGGGTTCCGATGCCGAGGGTGAGGATGCACAGCAGCGCCCAGCCGATGAAACTCAACCTAAGGCAGAAGAGCTGCCATTTGTGGCCTTTCATCATAGCCTTGCTCGCGCGGATGCACTCCATAGGGGTGAGCTCGGGGTGGTCGTGCATGATGTAGGGGGTCATGGCGTAGGCAAACGACATGATGATGCCTGGCACGATGAGCAGTAGCGTCCACAGGCAGACAAGCAGCGTGTAGAGCAGCGAGGTGCCGAGGTAGCGGGAGTAGGATTTGAAGGCGTCGAAGGGGCGGGTGACGAGGTCGTCGGTCTCCTCGCCGCGCATGTGGCGAAGGAATGCCACCGAGTAGCCGTAGGCGAGGGGAACTACGATGAACAGGGTGAGGGCAATGCCCACCAGATTCACCGCAGTGCTCTCGCTATTGGTGAAGACGCTGGTGATGCTTGCGATGACCATATAGACGAGCGTGCAGAGCACGGGGTTCGTCCAACGGCCACGCAGGGCGGCGCGGGCGGCGGCACGCAGCTCGCTGTTGGAGGCAGAGGGTGTGTTTGCCTCGGTGTTGGGGTCGAAGTGAGGTTCTTCTTGCATAGTGGTTTGTGTTTTGTTGGTTAAAGTGTGCTTTCCATGTGGTAGGTACCGCTGCCGAGGGTTTGGGTAGTGTAGCCGCTTGCGGAGGGGAGGGAGACTTCGGCGGTGGTGTTGGCAGGAATGGTGAAGGTCCATTCAAAGCGGTTGCCTTTGCGTGTCCATTCGCTGCGGATGGTGCCTGCGACCGATTCATAGGAGGCACTGACGTGGTCAAGGCCTTCGATGGGGTAGGGTTTGAGGGCGATTTGGGTGTAGCCTGGTGCGAGTGGGCGGATACCGGCAAGGTATTCGTATTCCCAGACGAGGAGGTCGCCGAGGAGCATGACGTGGTTGCCGGAGTTCATGGCGGGGTTGGCGGTGTTGCCGTTCCAGAGTTCCCAGATGGTGGTGGCACCTTGGCGTTGCATGTAGCCCCAGCTGGGATAGGTGGTGTCGGAGGCCAGGCGGAGTGCGAGGTCGCCGCGTCCGTGTTCGGTGAGGGTACGCATGAGGTGTTGGATGCCGATGACGCCGGTGGACACATGGCCACCGCATTCATTCTCCGTCTTGTCCACGATATTGGCGAAGACGGCATCGGTGCTGCCTTCGGGGACGAGGCCGAAGGCGATGGGGAGGATGTTGGCCGTAACGGTGTTGTTGTCGTAGCGACCTTCTTGCTGGTTGAAGTAGCGGGCGTTGAAGGCTTCGGCGGAGCGGGCGGCTTGCTCACGGTAGCGGCGGGCATCGTCGGCCTGACCCAGCATGTCGGCAAATGCTGCCATGCGCGAGGCGAGGTAGCAGTAGTGGGGGGTGGAGATGACGGGGGCTTTGGTGATGCGGTTGGTGTCGCGCGAGTGGATGAGCTCCAAGGATTCGGGGGGCATGCACCAGTCGCCGTAGGTGTCCTTCATCAGGAGGTCGTCCTTCATGTAGCGGTCGGCCATGAAGTCGAGCCAGCGTTTCATAGCGGTGTAGTGGCGTTGGATGGGGCGGGAGTCGCCGAAGCGGGTATAGAGCATGTCGGCTACGGCGATGAAAGTGCCAGGCCAGGTCATGCTGTTGCTGTAGATGGGCCAGTAGGCGGGTGCTACATCGCAGACGGCTCCGCTTTCAAGCTGGCAGTCGGCGATGTCGGTCAGCCATTTGGCGTAGAGTTGGTGGTTGCCGAACATGTAGCTTTCGCCGAGCGAGCCGGTGGTGCGGTCGCCCAGCCAGCCCATGCGCTCGTCGCGCTGGGGGCAGTCGGTGGGCATGCTGCGATAGTTGCCGCGGATGCCCCAGTAGGCGTTGCGGTAGATGGCGTTGACGACCTCATTGGAGGATTGGAAGGTGCCAGTGGTGGTCATGCGGTCGTAGAAGACGAGACCCTCGAAGTCGGCGGGTTTCGGGGTGGTGCGGAGGCCGCTGATTTCGACGAAGCGGAAGCCGTGGTAGACGAACATCGGGTGCCACTGGCCGTTGGCGGTGGCCGCAATGTAGCGGTCGGTTACCTCGGCAGAGCGGATGTTGTCCATGTAGAGGAGGCTGTCGGGGGTGAGGGTTTCGGCGAAGCGGAGGGTGAGGGTGTCGCCAGGCTGCTGCCCCTTGAACTTGATGTTCAGGTAGCCCACCATGTTCTGCCCCATGTCGAGGTACCACTTGCCGTCCTTTTGGAAGAGTGCGATGGGGGTCAGGTGGTCCTGCACCTCGATGTTGGGGTTGGATTGGGCTTCCAAGCTGCCGAGGGAAGCCTCGATGGCTTCGGCTTGCAGCCAGTCAGCATCGTTGTAGGAGGCTTGATTCCAGCCAGTGAGTTCCATGCGGGCATCGTAGGTCTCGCCGTCGAACTCGTTGGAGGTGCGGATGGGGCCGCGGTTGGTGATTTTCCAGGTGGGGTCGGTGGCTATGGTCTGCGTGGTGCCGTCGGCGAAGGTGATTTCAAGCTGTGCGATGAGGCGTGGGGTGCCGAAGTGAACCATCGTGTTGGGCGGGTAGCCTCCTTCGCGCTGGCGCATGGCGGTGAAGCGGCCTCCAGCCAGCGTTACGCCAATGGCGTTGTCGCCCTGGGCGAGCAGGCTGGTTACGTCGTAGGTGTTGACGTAGACGCGCTTGCGGTAGTCGGAGAGGGCGGGTTTGAGGAGTTCCTCGGGAGCCACTTCGGTGCCGTTGAGGTAGAGGCTGTAGGAGCCGAGGCCAGCGATGTAGATGCGGGCGGAGGCGACTTTCCGATCCAGTGTGAAGGCTTTACGCAGGTAGCGGGCGGCTACGCGGGTATGCTCCACCAGCACGTCATCGTCGAAGTCGTGGCCTATCCACTGGGCTTGCCAGTCGCTGGGTGCAAGGAGGGAAATCTCGAAGGATTGCACGCTGCTTTCGAGGCGGAGGGTATCGGCAGCGGGACCGTAGACGAGGGTGGAGTAGACTTTCCAGTAGGCTTTATCGCGGCTGTGCAAAGCGGTGCCAGCATAGGGGATATAGGCCATCTGCGAGGAGGCTTGGAGCTGCGAATCCCAAAGGTCGGCTTCGCCCTGCTTGGCTTTATCCTCGGTGGTGGCCACCACGATGCGGTAGGCCACCTGGTGCACGTCGTTCACCTTGGCCTCGTATTTCCAGCTGAAACGGGGTTCGGCGGTGGCGAGAGCCATGGGTTTGGTCTGCTGCTCCACGGTGGGGCTGACGAGCTTCACTTTCTCGCCGCCGCAGGCGGCAGCAAGCATTGCCACTATCGGCAGGGTGAGCAGTGCGGATATGTTGTTTCTTTTCATAGCGGGTCGGTTTTGCTTATTTGGGTAAATTGAAGGCTTGCGACATCTCTTGCATCTGTGCATCGGACATGCCGTCGGGTTCGAAGCCCATATTCTTGGCACTGATGTAGATTTGTGCCGACTTGTTGAGTACGTCCACTTGGTCGAAAGCCGACATGATGTCGGCGTCGACGGCGAAGACCCCGTGCTTCTCCCACATCACCACATCGTAGCCAGAGTCGATGGTGCGGATGGTAGCCTCGCCCAGCTCAACGCTCGAGGGAAGCATATAGGGCACCATGCCGAGGCCACGAGGGCAGAAAGCTTTGGTCTCGGGTATCATCGACCAGAGCATCCTTGTGGCTACGTCCTTCTCCATCCAGCGGGGGCTGTGGGTGAGGGCCACAAGCTCAATGGGGTGGGTGTGGAGCGAAGCCTTGTAGGGAGAGCCTTTGGCGATGAGGTAGTCGTGGACACCAAGGTGGGAGGGCAATTCAGAGGTGGGCTTAACGGGCTGGTCGGCCAGGATGACATAACTGGCGCAGTCGTCAAGGATGCGGATGACGGAGCCATTTTCCATCGGATGGCGTGCGAGGTCGCGCATGCGCTTGTTCGTACCCTTGCAGAAGAAGTAGCAGCCGCGGAGGTGCGGCAGCGTGGTGCCGATGGGCATAGGGTCGCTGATGGGGGGGAGTGCACGGATGGCATCGTCCACCTCGTCAGTGATATTCACCGTGATATTGCCACCGTTGCGCTCGGCCCAGCCTTTCTGCCAAAGGTAGCCAGCCACTTCGGCTACCTGCCCCACGGTGTGCTGTAAGGCAGGTCGGTTGTCGAGTATACTCATATCAGTTCAGGAATAAAGGTACTAATAATCAATATGGCCAAGCCGATGCAAAGCACCACGATGGTGGCTGGCTTGACACCTTTCCACTCCTTGAGGATGATACCCCAGACGTTGCTGAAGAGCACGTTGAAGGCCATGAGGATGCAGAAAGCGAGGGTCATCATGCTGCTGCCTTCAGCGAAAAAGCTCTTGCCGAGCGAGAGGCCGAAGAACTGGCTGTACCAGAGGGCACCGGCAAGTAGGCAGAAGAGCAGGTTGTTGCCCCAAACCTTCTTTTTAGTGTAGTCGCCCCAGGTGTGGTTCTTCTGGTTCTGGAAGAAGCAGTAAGCGGCATTGGTAACGAAGCCGCCGAGGGTAACGAGGAAGGTGGCAGGAAGGGTGGCAAAGAGACTGTTGGTTTCCTCGAAATGGATGCCCTTGCCGAACTCAAGCCCCACGTTGAAGCAGCCGCTCATAAAGCCAGCCAGCAGGGCGATGAGGATGCCTTTGGGGAAGTTGAAGTCCTTGACGGCTTTCTTCTTCTCCTCCTCGGGAAGGGAGGCTGACTTCATACCACCAGCCACGCCGATGACGGCGATGCCAACGAGGCACACCACCACACCGATGATGACGGCACCAGTGAGCGATTCAAGTGCATTCAACTCGGGGAAGAACCAGTTGAGCAGCACTGGACCGAGGATGGTGCCGAGGCCAGCACAGGTGCCGAGGGCGATGCTTTGGCCGAGGGCCACGCCGAGGTAGCGCATGGAAAGGCCGAAGGTCAAGCCACCCACGCCCCACAGCACACCGAAGAGGATGGTCATCCAGATGTTGAAAGATGAGGCGTTGGCGAACAACTCACCCAGCGTATGCCCCGAGGGAATGGCCAGCAGTAGCCCTATGAAGGGCAGCACCAGCCAGGCGAAGACGCCCTGCACGAGCCAATAGCTCTCCCAGCTCCATTCTTTTATCTTGTTGATAGGCACATAGCAGCTCGACTGGCAGAATGCACCTACGGCTATTATCAGTAGCCCAATAAGTATGCTCATAGATTATGAATTTATTAAATTGTGGATGGAGAATGGAGAATGAAGAATTGTGCTGACGCACCACATTGTCTGCGGGTGCGCCAGCCTAATTCTCCATTCTCACTTTTCAATTTTCACTTCCTTTTGGAGGTTACGTCCTTCTCGTACTGCTCTATGCAGGCGATGAAGTCCTCGCCCACAGGCTTGCCGTTCTTGAGGTTGAACCAGTCGTAGACGGCGCCGAAGGGGAGCGACTTGGCCTCTTCCATCAGTGCCAGGCGCTGGAAGCCGCGACCGCTGTCTTCATACTCGCGCAGCTTGGCTACTGGCTCGAGCAGTGCCTGTAGGAGGCACTTCTGCGTGGCACGGGTGCCGATGATGTAGGCACCGATGCGGTTGATGGAGGCATCGAAGTAGTCGAGGCCAATGTGGGCACGGTTCAAGGCATCAGCACGGACAATCTCCTTGAAGAGGTCGAGGGTTTGGTCGTTCATGATGGTCACGTGGTCGGAGTCCCAGCGGATGGGGCGGCTGACGTGGAGCATCAGCTCGGGGACGTACATCAGGAGCGTTGAAACAAAGTCGCTGACGTTCTCTGTAGGCTCGTAGTGGCCAGTGTCGAGGGTGTAGATCATCTTGCGCGTGGCGCAGTAGGCGGTGTAGAAGTCGTGCGAACCCACGGTGTAGCTTTCCAGCCCAATGCCGAAGAGTTTGGCCTCGAAGCAGGCTTTCATGTGGGGCAGATTCTCCTTCATGATTTCATCGAGCGAGGCGGCGAGGATTTCACGGTAGCGCTTGCGCTCCACGGTGAGGTCTTTCAATCCATCGTGCACCCAAATGTTCATGATGCAAGGGTCGCCTTGAGCCTTGCCCATGGCATCGGCGATGCGACGGCAGCGGATGGTGTGCTCGATCCAGAAGTCGCGTATGGCCTTGTCGGGGTTGGCGAGGCTGAGGTCGCCGCTCTTGGGGTGGCCGAAGGAGGTGGAGTTGAAGTCGAGGTTCATGCCCACTTTCTTGGACCAGTCAATCCAGCTCTGGAAGTGCTCCACACCCACCTGGTTGCGGTCTACAAACTTGCCACCAAAGTCGCCGTAGATTTCGTGCAGGTTGACGCGCTGTGTGCCAGCCAGCAGGCTCTTTACAAACTCGAGGTCGCCCCTCACTTCGTCAATCGTGCGGGCGCGGCCAGGGTAGTTGCCCGTGGTTTGGATGCCACCCGAAAGGCCAGCATTGCTCTCGAAGCCCAGCACGTCGTCGGTCTGCCAGCAGTGGAGCGAAATGGGGGTGCGTTCCAGTGTCTCAATGACCTTGTCGGTGTCGATGCCGACGGCAGCGTAGCGTTCCTTGGCAATCCCGTAGGCTTGCTCTATTAGTGTCTCTTTCTTCATAGTGGGTATGATTTTTGTTGTGTTGATATTCGTTAGGTTTTCGGTGTGGGAAGTGGGGGAGTGGGGTGGGGGAGGTGTTGCGGTTTTTCAAGTGCAAAGGTACAAAAAATTTCCACACGGTGAAACAAATATTACATTTTGGAGGAAAAATGTCGTGGTAGGGGGTTGTTTGGTGGTAGGCAATATGCTGTGTGCAGTGGCGTTACCGCAAGGGTGTTCCAGAGCGGGAAGATGCTAATTTATGAAGATTGAGCTTGCTGCAACTGGTGGTTCATAGGGGGCAAGTCTCGCTCCTCCACGCTGCGGAAGAGGAAATCCTCCTTGTGCCACGCCATATAGAACCCCCCGATGCTATCCCAATCTTGCAGAAGGCCGAAATCGCAGCGGCCTCGGTCTATCGTCGTGGCGCAATGAGCGGAAAATATCGCCCTGCAAGCGGAGGTCCTGGCGGTAGGGACTTGGAGCGTGTTTCGTCCGTGCTTGGTCCGTGTTTGGTCCGTGTCAGGTCCGTATCGAGTCGGAGGTGACACGGACCTGACACGGAGTTGACACGGAGATGACACGGACCAAGTGGGTGGGGGAAAGGTTATAGGTTATGGGTTATAGGTTATAGAGAATTGAAAATTGAGAATTGAAAATTCTGCCGCCACGAGAAAGAGTTCTCTCCCGTTATGAAGGTCTTAGAAACTGTTTTGAATTATAATTTTACTAGGTGAGAGAATGCTAAATTGTTGATAACTATGTTAGTTAATAAATTGATTGCCAGTTAGTTGAATGGATTATTCTTCGTAATTTTGTAAAGGAACTCGAAATTTTACATG
>JAFTBM010000010.1 GCA_017455205.1 Bacteroidales bacterium | reverse complement strand
GAAAGACTTAATACAGCGGGAGGTGTTCCCAGTTTAACACAAGCAGTTCTTAATGAAGTAAAAATCCCTATTCCATCATTATCCGAGCAACAGAGAATAGTTGATATCCTTGACCGTTTCGACACCCTTGTCAACGACCTGACGCAAGGTCTTCCGGCGGAGATTGAGGCACGGCGCCAGCAGTATGAGTATTATAGAGATAGGTTGCTGGCGTTTAAGAGGAAATCTGAGTAATCGGAATAATCGGAATAATCGGAGTAATCGGAGTAATCAGAGTAGTCGGAGTAATCTGAATAATCGGAATAATCTGAGTAATCGGAGTAATCAGAATAATGAGTTGTGTGTGGAGGGGGGGGGCTTGCTTGTGGTATAGCATACCTTCGGGGAGTGCAAAAGTGGAAAAAAGTCGGGGACGGAAAACTTTTTTTGTTTGTTCGGCAAAAAAAGTGTAACTTTGCACCGATTTTCACTACACAGAACAAAGGAAAACACCGCTTATGGAACTGAAAGGTAAAATATCGCAGATTATTGGTGCTGTGGTGGATGTAACGTTCCCCGACGGCGAGCCATTGCCCGACATCTATACCGCGCTCAGCGTTGCACGCCCCAACGGAAGCAGCATCATTTTGGAATGCCAGCAGGATATAGGCGAGAACACGATGCGCTGCATCGCAATGGACTCGACCGATGGCTTGGAACGCGGCATGGTGGTGCTGTCGCTCGGCGAACCCATCTCAATGCCCGTGGGAGAGAACATCAATGGTCGGCTCTTCAACGTCATTGGCGAAGCCATCGATGGCATGGAAGCACCCAAGCACGAGAAGCGCTACAGCATCCACCGTGAGCCTCCCAAGTTCGAGAACCTCTCCACCAGCCAAGAGATACTCTACACTGGCATCAAGGTAATTGACCTGATTCAGCCTTTCCTCAAGGGCGGTAAGATTGGCCTCTTTGGCGGTGCTGGCGTGGGCAAGACGGTTCTTATCCAGGAGCTTATCAACAACATTGCCAAGAAATACAGTGGCATGTCGGTGTTCACCGGTGTGGGTGAGCGCACGCGCGAGGGCAACGACCTGCTGCGCGAGATGATTGAGGCTGGCGTTATCAAGTATGGCGATGAGTTCAAGAAGAGCATGGAAGAGGGCAGCTGGGACTTGAGTAAGATTGACCGCGAGGCGCTGAAAGACTCGAAGTGCACGATGGTGTTTGGTCAGATGAACGAGACGCCTGGAGCGCGTGCTCGCGTGGCACTGGCAGGGCTGACGCTGGCCGAGTACTACCGCGATGGCGACGAGAAGACTGGCGGGCGCGACATTCTGCTTTTCATCGACAATATCTTCCGCTTCACCCAGGCTGGCTCCGAAGTGTCGGCTCTGCTTGGGCGTATGCCATCGGCGGTGGGCTACCAGCCCACGCTGGCCACCGAGATGGGCTTGATGCAGGAGCGCATCACCTCCACCAAACGTGGTTCTATCACCTCGGTGCAGGCTGTCTACGTGCCTGCCGACGACTTGACCGACCCAGCTCCTGCCACCACCTTTGCCCACCTTGATGCCCAGACGGTGCTCAGCCGCAAGATATCGGAGCTCGGCATCTACCCTGCCGTTGACCCGTTGGATTCGACCAGCCGCATTCTCTCGCCCGACATCGTCGGTGAGGAACACTACAACACCGCCCAGCGCGTCAAGCAGATGCTCCAGCGCTACAACGAGTTGCAGGACATCATCGCCATCCTCGGTATGGAAGAGCTTGGCGAGCAGGATAAACTGGTGGTCAGCCGTGCACGTCGAGTGCAGCGCTTCCTCTCGCAGCCATTCTTCGTGGCCGAAGCATTCACTGGACTGGAGGGCAAGTTTGTCAATATTGAGGACACCATCAAGGGATTCAACATGATACTCAACGGCGAGGTGGACTACCTGCCCGAGCAGGCATTCTTGATGGTAGGCACCATTGAGGAGGCCATCGAGAAAGGCGAAAAGATATTGGCCGAAACCAAGTAATGTTTATGGGTTATAGGTTATGGGGTTTTGACGCTGCGCAGTCGAATTGACGGCAGTATGGCGAGATAGCCCTCCATAACCTATGGCCAATAACCGCTGACCTTTATGAAGATAAAGATAACCAAGCCTGATGCCACGCTCTTTGAGGGCGATGTGAAGTTGGTGCAGCTGCCTGGAACGGGGGGGAAGTTTGAGATGCTTGAGAATCATGCCCCCATCATCTCCTCACTTGCAGCAGGAGACGTGAGGATAGTGCTTCCCGACGGTGCAGAGCAAAAGTTCGCCATTAGGGGAGGCGTAGTGAAAGGACAAAAGAACGAGCTTCTGCTTTTAGTGCAATGACCCTTGCCAGCGTCATACTTGATGGTAAGGTCGTTGATGTGCAGATTGAACGAGGGATAATTATAGGGGTTACTCCCCACAACGAAAGCCCACTGGCCGATGGCGACATCGATGGCCGTGGGCTTTCGGTATATCCTGGCCTGCACAATATGCACACCCACTCGCCGATGGTGCTGTTCCGCGGCTTGGGCGACGACCAGCCACTCGATCGCTGGCTTAACCAGTATATTTGGCCAGCCGAGCGGGAGCTGACCGACGAGCGCGTCTACGAAGGCTCACTTCAGGCTTGCCGGGAAATGGCCTCGACTGGCACTACCTACTTCAACGACATGTACTTCCGCCTGCCGGCCATGGCACGTGCGGTGGAGGAAAGCGGCTTGCGTGGCCGATTAGGTCTAAACATCTTTGGCGATGCCTTGGAGCTGGATGAATCCGAGGTGAAACGGATGCTATGCAGCAGCACATCGCGGGTAAGCTACAGCATAGCCCCGCACTCTGTCTACACAGTCAGCACCGAAGGCCTGCTGCGTTGTGCCCGCGCGTGTCGCGAATGGGGACTACCTATGCACATCCACATGAGCGAGACCGAGAAAGAGGTAACCGACTGCATAGCAAAATATGGCTGCCGACCGTGGGAACTGCTGGAGCGGATTGGGGTACTTGATATGGTTGGTGGTACGCATATCATCGCTGCACATTGCCTCCACCTCTCGCCACACGAGATTGATATCATCGGCAGCCGTGGCATCACCTGTGTGCATTGCCCTAACTCTAACCTCAAGTTGGGGTCTGGCTATCGCTTCCCGTTGACTGAACTGCTGTCGGCTGGTGCTACGGTGAGGCTTGGAACCGACGGCAGTGCTTCGTCCAACAACCTGGATATGATAGAGGTGATGAAAGTATCCGCCCTGCTTCAGAAAGGCTGGCGAGGCGACCCCACAGCCGCACCTGCCAGTCTGATGATGACGTTGGCTACTGGTGGACACACGATTGCCGCAGGCGAGGCTGCCGACCTCTTCCTTGTGGATGCAGATAGCCATTCCAACCTCGTCTATGCCACGCATGGTGAAAGCGTGCAGCTGACAATGGTAGATGGCCGAGTGGTGTGGCAACGGTAGAATAAAAGCGGAAACACTGCCAAAGACCACAGAATAGAGAGAAACAAACATGTGCTTTGCAATAACATAAGGTGTTAATAAACATACTCTTGCACTGTTGTTGAAAAGAAAAGTTTGGCTGATTACAGAAAAAAGTATACCTTTGCAAACGCAAAAGAGGTAAGAAAAGCAAAGGGCAAGTCTTATACGACCAGCTCCCATTGAATCCCCCAGGGTAGGAATACAGCAAGGGTGTTTGGTTGTAGCGGTGCGATATAAACAGCTTGCCCTCTTTTATTTATTCAAAATGATAGGAGCATATATAGCGTTGGTATTGGGGGTAGTGGTATGGGTAGCACTGGTGCCGATGGGAAAACGACTATCCGAAAAGGTGATGCACAGGATAACAGTCTTCGGTGGTGCATTCCTGCTGGCCGTGTGCTTTGTGGGGCTGCTCCCCGAGGCAGTCTGTATTCAGGAGCTGCATGGCAGCGAAGCCAGCGTAAGCCTGTGGCCATTCCTTGCTGTGCTGGTAGGTTTTCTCGTGCAGCAAGTGCTTGATGGTATCTCCGCTCACGCCGAGCATGGCCACACCGAAGAGGGTTTTACCTTGACGGGGCTTATGATAGGTCTCTCGCTCCATGCCCTACTCGAAGGCATGCCCATCGTGGGAGTTGATGGGACGGTAAACTGGGGACTGGTGATTGGAATTGTCATCCACAACATCCCTGTGGCACTCATCCTCGTAGGTCTAATGACGGCACGCGGTATGGGCATGGGTAAAGTGCTACTGCTGCTGACACTGTTTGCTCTCATGACCCCGATAGGGTCGCTGCTCGAAGTGCTGGTGCTGCAACCCGAGGGGCTGTGGCGGTGCGTCATCGTGGGAGTGGTGGTCGGCGTACTACTCCATGTCAGCAGCAGCATCCTCTTCGACCACAAACGCAACCACTTCTCGTGGCTCAATCTCGGGATCATAGTGCTGGCCTTCGCGTTAGCCATGCTTACCATACATTAGACAGAATATGACCAACCAAGAACAGATAAAAGACCTGCTTGGACGCAAAGAAGCCCTCCGTCGCTACCTCGACATTGAGGCATCGTCCGCTTGGATTGCCGAAGAAGAAAAGAAAACCGAGGCCGCCGACTTTTGGAGCGACCCCAAGGAGGCTCAAAAGATTGTCAAAGGAATCAACGCCAAGAAAAGCTGGGTAACTGCCTTCAAGGATGTGGAGGAAGCCTGCGGCGACATGGAGGTAATGGGCGAATTCTTCGAAGCTGGCGATGCCAGTGAAGAAGAACTATCTGCCCAAATAGCCGTTGCACAGAAAAAGGTGGAAGACCTTGAGTTCAAGAATATGCTCCGCTCGGACAGCGACCGCCTCGACGCAGTACTCTCCATCAACGCTGGAGCCGGTGGCGTAGAAGCACAGGACTGGGCCGAAATGCTGATGCGTATGTACATCCGCTATGCCGAGACCCACGGCTACAAAGTGGCCATCAGCAACTCGCTCGATGGCGATGGTGCTGGCATCAAAAGCTGTACACTGCAGATAGAAGGCGACTTCGCCTTCGGCTACCTCAAAAGCGAGACTGGAGTGCATCGGCTGATCAGAGTGTCGCCCTTCAACGCACAAGGCAAGCGCATGACCTCCTTCACCAGCGTCAGCGTAACACCACTGGTGGACGACACCATCGAGGTGGTGGTCGATATGAGCCGTCTCTCGTGGGATACTTTCCGCAGCGGCGGCGCTGGCGGGCAGAACGTGAATAAGGTGGAAAGCGGTGTGCGCCTGCGCTACCAGTACAAGGACCCCTACACAGGTGCCGAGGAGGAAATACTGATTGAAAACACCGAGACGCGCGACCAACCCAAGAACAAAGAAAATGCCATGCGCCTGCTCCGCTCGCAGCTCTACGACCGCGAGATGAAGCACCGCATGGAAGAACAAGCCAAAATCAAAGCCAGCCAGAAAAAGATAGAATGGGGAAGCCAAATCCGCAGCTACGTGATGGACGACCGTCGGGTGAAGGATCACCGCACTGGCTATCAGACCTCCGATGTGGCTGGGGTACTCGATGGCAAACTGGACGAGTTCATCAAAGCCTACCTTATGGAATTCGGGGCTGAAGGCTGAACCGTGAAGCCGCCGTCTCTGCAACCAACGCAAAGCAGCAGCACCTCCGCTTAAAATGCGTAAATAACAAAACAAACATATTCGATTATGAGGAAAGCAACCACCTTGGCCATCACACTCGTCCTTCTATCTGGACTATCCCATCAAGCCAATGCCTGCTCCGACTTCCTTTTCACCCGAGGAGCCACGCAGGACGGCTCAACCATCATCACCTATATGGCCGATGCCTACGGTCTCTACGGTGAACTCTTCTACCACCACCCCACGCAGTACCCAGCAGGCACCACCATCGACCTCTACCACCAAAACGGCATCCCGCAGGTGCGTATCCCGCAGGTAGACAACCCCTTCAACGTGGTTGCCTACATCAACGACCACCAAGTGGCCATGGGCGAAAGCACCTTCACTGGGCGGCACGAATGCTACGCCACTCCGCAGGTGGGACTCGACTACGGCAACATGATATGGATAGTGCTCCAACGAGCCACTTCTGCTCGGCAGGCCATCGCCATCATGGTCGACCTCTTCAATCGCTATGGCTACTGCAA
The DNA here is from genome assembly GCA_017455205.1 of Bacteroidales bacterium. GTDB lineage: Bacteria > Bacteroidota > Bacteroidia > Bacteroidales > P3 > Colimorpha. The sequence continues at coordinate 5,722 of JAFTBM010000010.1, read as the reverse complement.
CAACGGCGAAAGCTTCTCGGTCAGCGACACCAGCGAAGTCTGGATAGTGGAACTCATAGGCAAGCGTGCTGAATACGACACCATCGGCGGCAAACCCCGCCTGAAAAAACAATACCGAGGCTATAAGGACGGCGTGGTCTGGGTAGCCCGCCGCGTACCCGATGGCTACGTCTGTGGCCATGCCAACCAAGCCCGCATCACCACCTTCCCACAAGAACCCCGCAAGTGGAACCCCACCCGAGGCAAAGGCTTGCACAAAGCCATCAGCAGCCGCCATATCGACTATATCTACGAGCCCGAGGTGGAATGCGTCTACGCCCACGATGTCATCAGCTTCGCTCGTATGCGCGGCTGGTTCAATGGCAATGATGCTGACTTCAACTTCGCCGACGCCTACAGCCCCCTCGACTTCGAAACTATCCGTGCCTGCGATGCCCGCGTCTACGCCATGTTCCTCAAGCTCAATCCCGACGTCAAGCGCTACGAGCGCTATGCCTTGGGCGACACCTCCGCCGAGCGTCTTCCCCTCTGGATCAAACCCGACCACAAGGTAAGCCTCCACGAAGTGATGCAGCTCACACGCGACCACTATGAGGGTACCCCCATGGATATGACCCAAGGCGTAGGTGCAGGCCCCTACGGCTGCCCCTATCGCTCCCTGCCGCTGCGTTGGGACTTCGAAGGCCACCGCTACGTCAACGAACGCCCCGTCTCCACCCAGCAGACTGGTTTCAGCCTCATCGCCCAGTGCCGCAGCTGGATGCCCGACAAGGTGGGCGGCATCCTCTGGTTCGGCGTCGACGACACCTACTCCACCGTCTACTGCCCCCTCTACTGTGGCATCACCGAATCGCCCGAATGCTTCCGCCACGGCAACGGTTCACTCAGCTCCTATAGCCCCACCTCCGCCTTCTGGCTCTTCAACCGCGTGGCCAACTTCGCCTACAGCCGCTACCGCGATATGATAGTCGACATCCAAGCCGCCCAGCGCGAACTCGAGACTGGCTTCATCGCCGAAGTGGCACAATTCGACTCCCTCGCCCTCCAATCCCCCGCCAGCGACATCGACGCCCTGGAGACCGACTTCTCCGCCCGCATGGCGCAACGCATGATGGACCGCTGGAATCTCCTTGACCAATACCTCCTCATGAAATACATGGACGGCATCGCACGCCAGGATCGCGACGGCAAACTCGTCATCTCCCGCGAAAGTTTCCAAAACTACAACCCCCAGTGGTACCGCGATGTGGTGAACGAGCGTGGCGACCTCATCCGCTACCCCGAAGCCCCCTCCGCTAACTCCGAAGCCGTGCCCTCCACCTACTAACCCCCAATCCGAATAATAACCACACATAATCACCGATATGAAACGACATCACCTGATTGCATTGGCGGCAGCCACAGTGCTTGCCCCCACGGCAACCTCCTCCGCATGGGCACAAACCGCCCCCGTGTGCGAGATGAGCAACAGCATCGTCTGCTCCACTGGCGTGGACGACAGCAAATGGTTCTCCCTGATCGACTACACCGATGCCAGCATCTACGCCGACGATGCCTGCAGCGATGAAATCCCCATCGGATTCCCATTCGCCTTCAACGGCGCAACCTACTCCACCTGGCGCTTCAACACCAACGGCCAAATCCTGCTCGGCGAACCCAACAGCCCAACCTACTACACCTCAAGCGAGACCGACTCCGCGCTCTCCATCGACATCTGCCATGCCGATATGCGCCTCAACGCCCTCGACGGCAACTACGTCCGCCACCAACTCTTCGGCACTGCTCCCAGCCGCACCCTCGTAATTGAATACTGCATCCGACCCTTCACCGTGGCTGGCAACTGGACAGTGCAAGTGCAGCTCGACGAGCAAGGCTCCATTACCATCCTCTACGGCTCCTCGGCACTCACCGAGCAACCCTCTCCCTTCCTTGCTGGCATCTCCCACTACCACCCTGCCAACCTCGCCGACAGCAACTATGCCCCCCTACCCCTCCGCAAAAACCTCTTCTACTCCATCAACACCGCCGACCACGCCTGCCTCTACGCCGAGGATGCAGAAAACACCAAGTGGCCTGGCGACTACCGCTACTACTCCTTCACTACGACCGACACCAAATGCCACGTAGTGGATAGCCTCCGCCTCATCGCTGCCACCCCCAACAGCCTCACCCTCCGTTGGAACGACTCCGAGAACGACCAAGCCGACTACTCCCTCTGGATGAAATCCCCCTCCTCCACCACCACCGTCACCTCCCTCACCCGCATCATCAACGGCCTCCAACCCGACTCCACCTACTACTTCGCCGTCACCGCCCGCTGTGGCAACGACACCCAAAGCGAACCTATGAAAATCCGTATCCACACCCCCTGCCTTCCCGTGGCAGAAACCGACCTCCCCTACAACCTCTACTCCTGGGGCGTAAACACCCACAGCTTGCCCCCATGCTGGACTTTGGCCTACAACACCCTCGACTCCTATGCCTTCCTCTATACCCCCAACTACGCATCCATCCAGATGACCACCTGCATGCAACTCAGCACAGTCCGCCCCTACTCCGACACCATCTTGGCTATCCTCCCCCAAATCGGCACCTCCGCCGACCTGCGCCGCGCCATCAGGTTCAAAGCGCAATCCCTCAACGACTATTCCACCCTTGAAATAGGCACCATCAGCAACATCACCGACCGCTCCACCTTCACCCCCGCCGCCACCTACACCGTCGGCACCAGCCTCGCCAACGGCTCCTACACCTACATCAACGAAAACCTCGGCACCTCCGCATCCGATGCCAACATCGCCATCCGCATCACCTCCACCGACCCAGCCGAAAACGCTATCCTCACCATCGACTCCCTCTCCGTCTACATCCCCTACAACGTCCTGCTCACATCCAACAACGACCTTTGGGGTACTGCCTCCTACAACGGCTTCCATCTCAGCGCCACCCCCTCCACCGGCTACTCCTTCATCTGCTGGACCGATGCCCACGGCACCATCCTCTCCACCTCCAATCCACTGCCCTTCACCCCCACCGCCGACACCGCCCTCATCGCCATCTTCGACACCACTCTCTACACCGTCACCACCCTCGTAGCCACTGGCCAAGAGACCTACGGCACCGTTACCCCCACCCACACCGCCCTCCACTTCCTCGCCGACACCCTCGTCGCCACCCCAGCCCACGGCTACCGCTTCTCCCACTGGAACAACGGCTCCACCTCCGACACCCTCCGCTTCCTCCCCACGCAGGACACCCAGTTCGTCGCCTACTTCACCCTCGACACCTTCGCCGTCGCACTCCGCACCAACAATCCCCTCTGGGGCAACGCCACCTTCGTCGACAATCGCGAAAAATGGGGCAACGCCACCACCTTCTTCACCCCCACCCTACCCTATACTGGCACCGATGCCACCCTCTCGCCGAGCGGCGAAGCCACCATCTTTGAAGGTGGCTTCTGGTGGGCACCCGCCGACGATGCCGAAGCCTACTTCACCATCACCTCCTCACTCAACCCCATCGCCCGCATCATCATCACCCTCAAAGACGATGGCGACACCATCGGAGGCCCCGGCTGGACGCTCCGCCACGGCCAAGCCATCTGGAATGGCAACGCCCTCGCTGTGAATATCACCGCCTGCACTGCCTTCGTCAAGCAAATCACCATCGCCTACGCCAACAGCCTCCTGCTCAACCCCACCGAGGACACTGCCTACCTCCCCTACCTCGCCACCGCTACCGCCACCGCCACCGCCGCCAATCACTACCACTTCCTCGGCTGGACCTCCCACAGCGACACCGCCATCGGCACCGCATCCGAGACCACTAAAACCTTCACCATCGAAAGCGACACCACCCTGCTGGCCAACTTCGCACCCGATACCTTCAACGTAGCGCTCGCCGTCGCCGACGGTCAAAGCCACATGGGCAGCGTAGCCTTCAGCGGCACCACCCTCGACACCCTCCGCCTCCCCTACCTCGCCGACACCACCCTCACCGCCACCCCTGCCCACGGCTACCGCTTCCTCCAGTGGAACGATGGCAACACCACCAACCCTCGCACCCTCACCATCACCTCCGACACCTCCCTCACAGCCTCCTTCACCCTCGACACCTTCAACGTCGTCCTCCGCACCGACACCACTCGCAGCCACCTCACCCTCCTCTCACCCGACCGCCCCATCGCCTCACCTGACACTACCCTCCGCCTTCCCTACCTCACCACCCTCTCCCTCGCCACCACCGCCATCAACCCCTGCTACTCCTTCGCTGCTTGGACCAGCGCCAACCCGCTCGACACCCTCGCCACCACCACCACACTCACCCTCGCCATCACCTCCGACACCACCCTCCAAGCCCACTTCCTCGCCAACCTCTACTCGGCCGACACCACCGCCATAGCCTGCGACAGCTTCCCCTGGCACGGCATCACCTACACCGCAACGCCCACCACAGCCCCCACCTACACCTACCACACCGCCGCCAACGGCTGCGACAGCATCGTATCCCTCCTCCTCACCGTCAACCACTCCTCCTCCTCCACCGACCTCCAAACCCACTGCGACACCTACACCTGGCGCAACGGCACCACCTACACCGCCTCCACCGACACCGCCCGCTACACCCTCGGCGGCGGCAACATCTACGGCTGCGACAGCACCATCACCCTCCACCTGACCCTCCACCACTCCACCACCGGAGCCTTCACCGCACAAGCCGAAGGCAGCTACCTCTGGCTCGGCGAAACCTTCACCACCAGCGGCCAATACACCCGCACCATCACCAACGCCGACGGCTGCGACAGCACCGTCACCCTCACCCTCGCCATCCTACCCTCCTCCACCCCACTCCCCACCATCTACAGCCTCCTCGACCGCGTGCTGATGGTCAACCACAACCCCGAAGGCCACACCGGCATCAACTACCACCACTACCGCTGGTACAAGGACGGACAGCTGGTCAAGGAAGGGCCTGATGCCGACTCCTACGACGAGGGCGGCGCCATACTCGAAGGCTGCTACCACCTCGAAGTCAGCACCTCGGCTTCTGACGACTACTGGGTAAGCTCCAACGAGCTCTGCTTCGGCACCCTGGGTATCGACGGAGCCGACAGCGAGCTCGGATTCACCCTCGCTCCCAACCCCGTGGCGCAAGGCGCACAGGTGGTCCTGGCAGTGGAAGCCGACGAGGCCCTGCTGCAGAAGGCCACCCTCCGCATCTTCGACGCCAGCGGTCGCGTTGTGCTGGAAAGCCGCAACGGCCTCCAGCCCACCATCGAGGCCACCTTCGCCCGCGGCACCTACCTCGTGCAAGTCATCCTCACCGATGGCCGCAAGGCGACGCGCAAACTCGTGGTGAAATAGTGGACAGCGACCAGTGAATAATGATGCGAAACTGCAAACAATCCAGTCATTTACAATCATCAAAACAAATACAAACCGAAATGAAAAACCGTAAACATACCCTCGCGCTCCTGGCCGCCGCAGCAGCCCTCCTGGCCGGCAGCCCCCTGCAAGCGCAAACCAACGGCGACCGCAGCAGCGACATCGCCGTATACTACAACATGGGCTACGGCTCGCTGCCCTACAGCGGTGCCGCCAACTGGACCGACAAACCCATCGTCGCCTTCGGCGCAGGCGCCGACTACACCTACTGGCTCAACCCCCACTTCGGCCTCGGCGCCGGCCTGCGCTTCACCTACCTCAGCAGCCGCCAGACCTCG
>JAFTBM010000003.1 GCA_017455205.1 Bacteroidales bacterium | reverse complement strand
CAATCCCACCAGCCGTAGAAGACATAGCTGGCCAGCAGCAGAAAGGCATTCTGCCACCGCACCCTGCCGCGCAGCAGCCAGTAGACGGCAAAGACCACCGGCAGGAAGAGTGCAAACTCAATCGAGGTGAAGTTCATAGCTTACTTTTTGATGTAGGACAAGAAGTCAAGGTCGATAGACAGGGCGAGGAAGGGCTTAAGAAGCCAAGCTTTAGCTGTTACGTCGTCCACGCTCTCGCCGTGGGTCAGCACATCGCCCGAATTCCTACCATCGGCCAATACCTGGTATTCGGCAATGTTCATTCCCGCCGTGAAATAGAAGAAGTCCACAAAGCGGAAGCTCGCCCCAACATAGAAGTTTTTGAAAAGGTTGCTACCGCCGAAACCCACGTAGAATCCCAGGTCGTAGGCAAAATCCTGGTCGAACTTGGGCAGCTCGCCCGATTTGAGCGGATGCGGCTTGTTGAAGTACTTGGTCATGTCCCAAAGCATCACCGAAGCCCCAGTAACATAGTCGAACTCCACATCGCCCGCGTTGCGGTTGGCTATGTAGCGGTCGCCAGCCCCGTTGAGCCTTATTTCCCAAGCGGGTGTGCGATAAAGACGCATCGCCACCCCCTGTATGGGGCGCACCTTCTTCTTGCGATTAGTGGCCACAGCCACACGCTCCTCGGCTGCCCTTGCCCGCTCTTCGAGGTACTTGTTGGCCTCTTCCTGCCGCACCGCTTCAATCTCCGCCACCCTAACCACCGCCCGCAGCGAGTCTACCAGGCGTATATAGTGGTTGCGTTCGGCCTCAAGCCTCTCCTTGTCCACACCGTTGCTGGATAGTATTTCGCGGTAGAACCGTTCTTTTTCTTTCATTGCACTCAAAGCGGCGGTATCGGCTATGCGGAGGGTAACGGTGTCCACACGGACGATATACACCGAGTCCACCTTGACTACCGTCAGCGTGTCGGTACGAACCAAGTAGACCGTGTCAGGGACTGCCATCGGGATGCCCTGTGCGGTGTCCACCACCGCGTCAGACACCTGCTCCGCCACTTCTATGCGCACCGTATCTTGGGCGTTGCCCGCAGCGAAGCCACACAGCAGCAGCGCCATCCAGAGCCCTTGCTTAATCCGCTTCATCAGTCTCATCTCAACGCATCCACCAGTTCCTCGACCAGCAGCACCCGCTGCTCGCCCGACTGCATATCTTTTAGCGTCACCTTCCCAGTCCGCACCTCCTCTTCACCCACAAAGGCCACATACGGCACCTGCTTGCGGTTGGCATAATCCATCTGCTTTTTCATCTTGGATGCCTCGGGGTAGACCAGCGCACTGATACCCTCCTGCCTGAGCCGCGAAGCTATCTTGACGCAGGCCGCCTGCTCCGCTTGGCCGAAGTTGATGAACATCACCTTCGCCGCTTGTTCCAACCCTGCGGGGAAAAGGCCAAGCTCGGTCATCACATCGTAGATGCGGTCGGCACCAAACGAGATGCCCACGCCGCTCACCCCTGGCATACCGAAGATGCCTGTGAGATTATCATATCGCCCACCACCACAGATGCTGCCCATGGCGGCATCGAGAGCTTTCACCTCGAAGATAGCCCCTGTGTAGTAGTTAAGGCCGCGAGCAAGTGTGAGGTCCAGCTCCACCTGGCAGCCTACACCAGCTGCCTCTATGTAGCCAAACAATTCCTGCAATTCCTCCACTCCCTTGTGTCCCACTTCCACGCTGGCGAACATCCCCTCCAGTGCAGCCAACTTCTCCGCAGCCGTCCCCTTCATGGCAAACACGGGGTCAAGCCTTGCAATCTGTTCGGCCGTCAGGCCGCGATCGGCCAACTCCGCCCGCACGTTGTCGAGCCCTATCTTGTCGAGCTTGTCAATGGCCACCGTGATGTCTACCATCTTCTCGGGGGCACCAATCATCTCGGCGATACCAGCCAGCACCTTGCGATTGTTGATCTTCAACGCTACGCGAATACCCAGCTTGCCGAACACCATATCCACCATCTGCACCAGCTCCAACTCATTAAGCAGCGAGGCAGAACCAATCATATCGGCATCGCACTGGTAGAACTCGCGGTAGCGCCCCTTCTGCGGACGGTCTGCCCGCCACACTGGCTGCAGCTGGTAGCGGCGGAAGGGCAAAGCCACTTGGTCGCGGTGCTGCACCACAAAGCGGGCAAACGGCACCGTCAGGTCGTAGCGAAGCCCACGCTCGCATATCTGTGGAGCCACCTTGTGGTAATCCTGTCCAAAGTCCACCCCCTCCATGAAGTCGCCGCTATTGAGCACCTTAAACAGCAGTTTATCGCCCTCCTCGCCATACTTGCCCATCAGCGTGGAGAGATTTTCCACCGCTGGAGTCTCAATCGGCTCAAACGCAAATAGGCGAAACACCGAGCGGATGGTGTCGAAAATATAGTTGCGGCGCGCCATCTCCTCGGGCGTGAAGTCGCGCGTCCCCTTGGGTATTGAACACTTAACCGTTGCCATTGTCTGTTTCTACTATTGATAGTTTCTTTCCCTTACCTGTCGGCACATACTTCATCTTCAGTCCCTTTGCCTCCGATGCCAGCAGGCTATACCGCTGCCCGTTTGCAGTAGACGATGTTGATGCCTTCGTGCCGAAGGATTCGTTTTCTGCCACTAACGCCTATGCCTCCTCATTATTGTGCACTCCACCAAATATTCTTCAACCCAACGCCCGCTCCGCCCCTCACTTCCCACCTACCTCATAGCTTTTTCCTCCCCTCGGCTTCGCACCCGCTTCCCTTCCCCTTCTTCCACGAAAGAGGAGGAGAAAAAGGGGGGAAGAAGAGGGGAAGAAGAGGGGAAGAAGAGGAAGCTTACAGGTGCCTAATTATCAAGCAATTATACTTTTCTTCTTCCAAAATCGCAAATCGTTGGTTTTCAGCTGGTTGTTTTTTCGGAGGAAAGTGCCATCTGTGGGCGATGGGAGGGGGAAGGGGGCCTGATTGAAACTGCTGGGCAAGGTAAGGCTGTGGATAGAGGAGGAGGTCGTTGGTGCACCGAAAAGAGGGTTGTGTGGCACTATTTTGCGGAAGAAAGAGGGGTGGCGAGGTGGCAATTGTCACCTTCGGGAATATTCAAAACCGCTGAAAATGGTAGGATTACCTACCTGGCAAGACTATGTTTCTCCGTTTTGGATTTGCAGATATGGAAATATTTGCGTACCTTTGCACTTTCGTTTAGGCTAACATAAACAGATACTACGATGAAAAGGATTATCCACACCCCCCAGGCTCCTGCCGCCATTGGTCCCTACAGCCAGGCAGTGGAGGCGGGCGGAACGCTCTACATTTCGGGTCAAGTGCCCATCGACCCTGCCACAGGCCGATTGGTGGAGGGCGGCATTGAGGCGCAGACCGAGCAGGTGATGCGCAATATTAAGGCCATCCTCGATGAGGCGGGCTACACCTTTGCCGATGTGGTGAAGAGTACTTGCCTGCTGGCCTCGATGGACTATTTCAAGCCGATGAACGAGGTATACGCCCGCTACTACACCACCGACTGCCCAGCACGGGCGGCTTTCGCGGTGGCGGGTCTGCCGATGGGTGCATTGGTTGAGATTGAGACCGTAGCCGTGAAATAATGTAATGTTTATTGGTTATGTTTACGGGTTATAGGTTATGGGTTATAGGTTATAGACGCTTGCGCAGCCAAATGGAGCGGCAGCCCTCTATAACCTATAACCCATAACCTATAACCTTAATCAAGATAATGCAATATGGATTTCAGTTATAGCAAGCAGGAGGCTTTGTTCCTGCAGATGATTAGGGAGTTTGCCGAGAAGGAGGTGAAGCCGCTGGCCGCCGAGGTCGACGAGCAAGAGCGATTCCCGATGGAGACAGTTCGGAAGATGGCCAAGATTGGCTTGATGGGTATTCCCATCCCCACGCAGTATGGTGGGGCGGGTGGCAGCAACATTATGTACGGCATGGCCGTAGAGGAGCTCAGCCGTGTGTGTGCCACCACGGGCGTTATCCTCTCCGCCCACACCAGCCTTTGCTGTGCTCCCATCCTTGAGGCTGGCACCGAGGAGCAGAAGATGAAGTACCTTCCGAGGCTGGCCAGTGGCGAGTGGATTGGTGCCTTCGGCCTGACCGAACCCAACGCCGGTACCGATGCCGCTGGGCAGCAGACCACCGCCGTGCTCGAAGGCGACGAATGGGTGCTCAACGGCAGCAAGATATTCATCACCAATGGTAGCTATGCCGATGTGTTTATCATCATTGCCATGACCGACAAGAGTCTGGGCACCAAAGGCATCAGTGCTTTCATCGTGGAGAAGACGGCTCCTGGCTTCTCAATAGGCAAGAAAGAAAAGAAGATGGGCATTCGCGGCAGTGCTACCACCGAGCTGATATTCGACAACTGCCGCATCCCGAAAGAGAACCTGCTTGGTCAGCTGGGTAAAGGCTTCGGCCTCGCTATGAAGACCCTCGATGGGGGGCGCATTGGCATTGCCGCCCAGGCACTGGGCATAGCACAGGGTGCGATGGACGAGACCGTCAAGTACACCAAAGAGCGCAAGCAGTTTGGTCGCTCAATCAGCCAGTTCCAAAACACGCAGTTCCAGATGGCCGACCTCGAGACCAAGGTGCAGGCTGCACGGCTGCTGGTGCGCTCGGCTCACTACAAGAAAGACTGTGGCCTGCCCTACTCGGCTGATGCTGCCATGGCCAAGCTCTTCGCTGCCGAGACGGCGATGGAGGTTACCACCAAGGCTGTCCAGTTCCACGGCGGCTACGGCTACACACGCGAGTACCCCGTGGAGCGTATGATGCGCGATGCCAAGATCACCGAAATCTATGAAGGCACAAGCGAGGTGCAGCGCATGGTGATTGCTGGGAAGTTGTTTAAATAAATAATCAGAATACTCGGAATAGTCAGAGTGATCAGAATAGTCAGAAGATGAACATAGTAGTTTGCATAAAACAGGTGCCCGACACCACCGAGGTGCGCATCAACCCCCAGACTGGGACGCTTATCCGCGAGGGGGTTCCCTCCATTATGAATCCCGACGATAAGGGGGGACTTGAGTATGCCCTGCAGCTGAAGGATCAATACGGGGCACACGTAACCGTCATCACCATGGGGCTTCCCCAAGCCGAGGCCATACTCCGCGAAGCACTGGCCATGGGGGTAGACCGTGCCATATTGCTGACCGACCGCAAGCTCGGCGGTGCCGATACGCTGGCCACCAGCAGTGCTATCGCTGGTGCATTGCGGACGATGGATTTCGACCTTATCATCACTGGTCGGCAAGCCATCGACGGCGACACGGCGCAGGTGGGACCGCAGATAGCCGAACACCTTGACCTGCCGCAGGTCTCGTATATGGAGAGCTTGAGCTACGATGAGGCCAGCCGCACCTTCACCGTACGCAAACAGACCGAGGAGGGCTACCAGGTGCTGCAGATGCATGCTCCCTGCGTGGTAACCGCATTGGCCTCAAGCGTGCATCCGAGGTATATGACGGTGGGCGGCATCGTCGCAGCGTGGGACAAAGAGGTGGAGGTCTGGAATGCCGACCGCATCAATGTGCCCGAGGAGCATATCGGCAAAGCGGGTTCGCCGACGAGCGTCTTCAAGTCGTTCCCCAAGCAGCTCAAGCCCGCTGGGCAGACTTTCGAGGTCAGCCCCGAAGAGGCTGTGGAGCTGATAGTGAACAAGCTCATAGAGAAGCATATTATTTAGTAACCCTAGTTGAACTAGTTTAACTAGTCCAACTAGTTCAACTAGAAAAACTAGAAAAAAAGCAAAGAATATGGAATTATCGGAATATAAAGACATTTACGTATTTGCCGAGCAAAGGGAAGGCAAACTGCAGAGTGTGGCTCTCGAACTGCTGGGCAAGGCACGTGAACTGGCCGATGCCACTGGGGAGAAGGTGGTGGCTATGCTGCTGGGCAAGAATATCAAGCATATAGCAGCCGACCTTATCGCCCACGGAGCCGACCGTGTGCTGGCAGTGGACAATGACCTGCTGGAACACTACATGACAGAGCCTTACACGCAGGCCATTACGCAAATCATTGGCGAGTTCAAGCCTGCCATTATGCTAATCGGTGCCACCACCATTGGGCGAGACCTCGGGCCCCGCGTTTCGGCACGCAACCGCACTGGCCTCACCGCCGATGCCACCAAGCTGGAAATAAGCGATGATGATGCCCACGAGTTTCGTATGACTCGCCCAGCCTTTGGCGGCAACCTGATGGCCACCATTCTCTGCAAAAACCACCGCCCGCAAATGAGTACCGTCCGCCCAGGCGTGATGCAGAAGTTGCAGGCCGACGCCTCCCGACAAGGTGAGGTGATTGACTATGCAGTGGATTTCGACCGCACGAAGATTGACCGCGTGCGGCTACTCAAGACGGTGAAAGAGGAGAAAGCCACCGCCGACATCAGCGAGGCCAAAGTGCTGGTCAGCGGCGGACGCGGCGTGGGCAACAAAGAGGGGTTTGAGAAGCTGGAGGCTCTTGCCCGCGAGCTGGGTGGAGAAGTGGCTTCGAGTCGTGCGATGGTGGACGCAGGCGTCATGGAGCCCAGTCGGCAAGTAGGGCAGACGGGCAAGACTGTGCGCCCTGCCCTCTACATGGCCTGTGGCATCAGCGGTGCCATTCAGCATTTAGCAGGTATGGAAGAAAGCGAACTCATCATTGCCATCAATAAAGACAAGTACGCCCCCATCTTCAGTGTGGCCGACCTCGGCATCGTAGGCGACCTCCACAAGATTGTCCCCCTGCTCACCGAGCGGCTGAAAAGCATCCAGCGATAGTCGGCTGCAGCTATGAACTTCACCTCGATTGAGTTTGCACTCTTCCTGCCGGTGGTCTTTGCCGTCTACTGGCTGCTGCGCGGCAGGGTGCGGTGGCAGAATGCCTTTCTGCTGCTGGCCAGCTATGTCTTCTACGGCTGGTGGGATTG
>JAFTBM010000009.1 GCA_017455205.1 Bacteroidales bacterium | reverse complement strand
GAAGGCAAGCCTGCCAGAGCCGACATCGAATGGCTTAGCCACGCAGGCATAGGCCGAAGGCCCGTAAGTCTTGTGGGCGCGGAGGTGGAGGCTGTAGCGGGAGTCAGAGGGATATTTGTAGGTGGAATTGGCGGTCAGGAACACCCAAGGATAGTCTGTGGAATTGCCAACCATGGCCATGTTCGGGAAGCTCCAGCCAGTAGGTAGGTAGTGGTTGGGGTAGCTGGTGGGGACTGGGGTGTAGGTGGCAGAATATTTGTCGGCATCTGTGCCGTAGGTGTCGAAGGTCTCGACATAGGGAAGTGGAGCAGAGGCAGCGAGCGTCCAGGCAAAGCGCTCGAGGGCAGCGCTGTAACTATCTGAAGTGGGACACTTAGCAGCTATGCCGAACCTGTAGCGTGTGCCAGCGGTGAGACCCGTAACGGTGTAGGTGTTGGTGCCAGCGGCTACAGTGGTCAGCAGTACACCGTCCTTGTAGACAACATGCTGATAGGAACCACCCGCCGTCCAAGTGAGGCGCACAGACGTGGAGGTGGTGTTATTGATAACAAGGTGGGTGGGAGCAGGCAGGTCGCTAATAGTAATAGTATAGGAAAGGTTGTGAACACACCCGTTGCTGTCAGTTGCATCCACGTTGTACACCGTTGTTGCCTGCGGATTTACTATCAACGTATCACTTCCCCACGAGGTAGAGATGGCATGTTTGACAATTAATGTATCGGGTACAGTTGAGGGGCAGTGTGCCGCAGGTCCTTGCACCTGTGGTGCAGTTACCGCGGAGAGCTGGATAGTTTTGGTCAACGTATCGGTACAGGTACCACCAGCCAGTTTGGCGATAAGCGTTACATTGTAAGCACCAGGGCTATCGTAGTGAGTGGTGGGGTTGTAAAGGGTGGAGGAGGTCTCTCCACTACTGCCTGGGAAGAGCCATTCAGCCGATTCCACACCTTCACCCGACCCGATAGGGTTCACCCCATCGGCAGTGATGGTGCTGAGGTTGCGGAAAGTTACATCAAACTGGCAGTTGCTGACTGCTACCAGCGTGTCGAACAAAGCCAATGGGTAGCGTGCACCAGCATAGGTGCTGGTCATATAGTTGCACCCAGGAATATCCACAAAATTGAGTCGGCAGTAGTAGAAACGGCTTTCAGTACCATTGACGGTGATTGTACGGTCGGTGCTGATAGGAGCCGCAGTTGTATCGGTATACCACTGATAGTTAAAGCCATCAGGAGCGGTGAATGTGGTTGAGGCAACCCCTTCGCCGCAAGTGTTCGACTCCACGTTGCGCCGCATACACTCAAGAGTGAAGTAGGCATAGCCATAGTGTCCGCTCTGATTACAGTCGTAGGTAGTCAGGCGGATATAGACCGTCTGGCCATGATAAGCCTTAAGGTCAATACCAATACTTGTCCAATCTTTCCAAAGGACAGTCTTGCTGCTGGAGCCCTCGGTATGCCATCCTAAACTTGGAGATGCGATAAAGTCCACTGACCCGCAGGTGGGGTCAATTTGGGTCATATCTCTATCCAATATCTCCAGTGTGAAACGTGGTTGCTGCGATGCGCTGTGATGGGGGTCTTGCAGCACAGCGGCATACTTCAGGATGAGCATATCGCTAATCAGGGTGTCTACCGTCAATGTGTAGACCAAAGCCTCGGCTCCCTTTCCCGTGGCCCAGTTGCCTAAACGCACAGACTGGGTGTGTCCGGGAGGCACTGTCGCCAGCTGGTAGTTGGTACGCTCGTCTCGTTCGGTTACATCTGTATGGATGGTATGGCGACTATTGATGCTTGCAGAGCCATAGTCCACCACGCCCACCGAGGCATAGGGGTTGCTATAAAGGCCATAGTACGCCGTAACATAGCTCGCCGTCAGGTCTGTCGGGTTGATGCAACCATAGCCAAACACGCCTCCTTCCACCGAGGCCGAAGCACCACATTCAGCCGAGACCGTGAACTGGTGAAACACACCCGAGCTCAACCCTGTTATAGTGAAACTTGTTGCACCTGGGGCTGTGGTACCCTGCACCGTACCGTCCATACTAACTGTGTACACATCCGAGGTGGCAAATGGATTCTTCCAAGTAAGTTGCACCGCCGAGGTGCTGATTGCATTTGCCTTTAAGCCATACACGGCACACTCGGGGAGATGCGTTATATGCACATCCTCCAAAGCACCATAGTACAGATTCGTACTGCTATTAGTGAATCGGAAAGCGAGGTAAAGTGTACCGCTGGGAAGCTCTTGATACTTGAAAAGAGTGTCCACCACGGCGACCCATTGGGTAGTCTGCGTGAAACCCAGGGGAATGAATGTGGAGGCATCATCGGGATTGGTCATCACGCCATATTCCACCTTCGCCGATGCATTGCTTACCTTGTACTGGAACGAGAACGCCGTCTGGACGGCTGGCACACCGAAATTAGCAGCCACCACAGCTATGGCTGAATCGCCATCCTTCTTACCCTTAAACAGGAAGCCGTTGCCCTCCACGCGGTAGCTACTGCTGCTGGTGAGAAACATCTGTGGATAGGTGGAGGTGGAGGCGCTGAGGTTTAAGAACTTCCAGCAATCGGGAAGCATGTGTCCCGTTGGATAACCCGTTGGAGCAGTCGAACCCGTGCTGACAGGGGCATACCCGTCAAACGACTCATCATAGGGCAGCACGACATTACATGAAACAATATCAAGCCGCACATTATCCAAACAGGTGATACCCGCCGTGGAGCTGCTCCCTTGTTCCAACCTAAAAGCGACATACACTGTGGCCGTTGCGGCATCAAGCCCCAAGGATGCCAGTGCCGAGGTGAAAGCTGTACTGTCCGCAAAGACGCAGGTTACATACCCCCAACTGGTATTCTCTTTTTCCAATGTGCCTATCGAGTGGAATGTGGCGGGGTCGGTGGGGTCGGTCATGAAGCCATAGGAAAGCCGCCCTGCATAGGTGATATTGACATATTTATAGGCAAATCGCAGGCGAAGGCTGGCAGTGGGGACTGCACTGGCAAGCGGCAGTGCAGCATACATCTCGCCACCCGTGTTGTTGGTCCTGAAGATGAGGCCGCGGCTCCCCAAACGATAACTGCTCGAACTGGTAATGAACGCCTGCGGATATGTGGTGCTGCTTGCACTCATGCCTGTGAACGTCCAACAAGGCAAAGCATGAGAGCTTGGATAGCCCGTGGGAACGGAGGAGCTACTTGCAACATTGCCCCGATAGTAGTCGAAACTCTCATAATAGGGGATATTAATCGTGCCATTGCAAGCAGTGTTACCGTAGATGATGCGTGCATCCCCACCGCAGGCAGGATTGATCGACACCATATATGCCGTTCCACTTGGGAGACCCGTCAGGTCATACGATGTAGCCCCCACGCTGGTGGTAAACTTGTAAGACTTACCCTGCTCGGTGGTAGCGGTGATGTTGTAGGCCACGGTACTCTCGTTGTAGTCGTTCCACGAGAGGCGGAAGCCCGAAGTGGTGATGTCGGAAATGGCGAGACCATCCACTGGGCGGCAGGGCAGCAACTGGACGCTGACCCCGTCAATCCAAGCCATCTGACTCTCGCCCGTGCCACCTGCGTAGCGGAAAGCAAGATAGCGTGCAGAGGCATCAATGCGATGGAAGCAAAGGGTATCCTGCAATAACTGCCACGACGCAACTCGGTCAAGCGTGCGGAGGGCGACAAAAGTAGACGGATCCGAGGCATCGGTCATCGTGCCGATGGTCAGCGTCCCCTCGGCATCCGATGTCTGCAACTGGCGGTAGTAGAAGGCCAACCGCAGATGATTCATATCCGTCCCCGCAAATTCGGGAAGTGCTGCATAGACCACATCCGAGGCCGACCCAGCCCGCATCACAAGACATTGTTTAGACTGCGCGTTGGAGGAGGTGAGATAGGCCTGCGGCATGACGGTGGCCTCTGTTGTGGGTGTCCACAGATAGTAACGCCCTTCATCCTGGAAAGTGCCCGCTTCCCAGCGAGAACTGCTGCCAAAGGCGATGTGGGTACAGGTAAGGTTGCTATTGACCACATAGGCACTTCTGCTACTGCTCGACATGCCTATTTGGTAAGTGGCATCGGGAGATGCTATGGGAGCTGCCGAAGGGTAGACAAATTGCACCCGCCCACTTTTGAAGAGCTGCACCTGATAGCTGAGGACATTATACTCCTCCTCGTCGGCATTGGCTCGCAGAGCAAACTCCACCACCAGCATTGTGTCGCCAAAGGTCTGCGCATGGACGTAGTGATACCCATCCTCTTTGTAACCATTCAGCCCGATTCCTATCAGCTTTGGAGCATTAATCCCAACAAAAGAACTTAAAAAGGGATTACTGGCATAGTAGTTAGTTGCGGGTAGGCGAGAGCCTCCGAGCTTAAGCGTGAAATCCTCATTGACAGAATACTGGGTATAGTCCGCACCGTCGAAGGGGAATGTGAACCCGATGGACTGCAACTCGCTCCTGACATTGTTGCCCGAGGCTGCGATGAGGTCGGTAGAGGAAGTGAGGGTTTTCCAGCGCGAAGCATCCACCCCAGTGGCAAAATCATACCCCGCCACGTTAGCGGCACGCGCATCCAGCCCGCTGAACGTCCAGCAGCTGGGAAGCGTCCGCGAGGGATAGCCAGCGGGGGGCTCAACCGAATTGGATACGTCGGTATTGTAGGTGTCGAAAGTCTCGGAGTAGGGAAGCGTGGGGCTGGTAATGGTCAGTTGGAGGCGAATCGTGCTATCGCACCCTCCCACGGTGGCGAGGGTCTTGGTATACGAACCCGTAGCTGTGCGAACCTCGTTCCACCATTTGAACGAGCAATTAGCCGTAACGGCAGTGGTATCAATAACTACATCTTGGCATATCACCAAGTCGTCAATCGATGCATAATGCATCGTGGAACTGGACAGCTGCCCGTTGGCAAAGCGGAATGCTAACCGTGCATTGGACGGCAACGCCGAGAGCGAACCGCTGATTTCGGTAAAGCTGACGGAATTGCTGCTCCCCAATGCCACGAAGGTGGAGGTGTCGGAAATATCAGTCATGTAGCCATAGGCAAGCCCGTCGTAGGTGGCATTCCCAACCCTGCATTTGAATCTGAACTTCGCTTGGCTTAAATCCCCAAAGTCCTTATCCACCACTGCGTAGAGTCTTGGAGCGTAGCTATGCGTCTTGAAGAGCAATGCCTTGCCCGAAGCACTATACGTGGCCACATCGGTCAGGTAGTTGGCAGCATAGCCAGGGGTGCGTCCATCCATCGTGGTGGGGAAGAACCAGTCCGCAGGCATGTAATGGTCTGGATAGCGAGTGGGAAGGGTGGCGGCGGCAGTGGAATAATAGTCAACCTCGCTGCCATAGGTGTCGAAATCCTCCGTATAGGGCAGTGATGCGGCAGGGGGCAGATAGGTGTCGAGCCGTACATCTTCGATCGAGGTATAACCCACCGTGCTACTTCCTCCCGCAGTCAGGCGGAAGGCAATATACACCGTGTCGGTAGCAGGATTAAGGCCAGCCGAAGCCATGGCCGCAGTGAAGGCAGCACGATTGCCAAAGAGGCAGGAGGCAGTCTGCCAATAGGTGTTTACCTTGTCCAGCACCTCGATCGCGTGGAACGTACTGCCATCCGCCGGGTCTGTCATGATTCCATAGGCAAGCTGCCCACTATTGGCGACGTTGCTGTAGCGGTAGGAGAATTTCAGCAGCTTCTGTGCCGTGGGGGCATCGGCCACCCACGGGAGCACGGCATACATCGTGCCGCCCGTACTCTTGGTCGACATGATAAGTCCGCTGCCATCAGTGCGATAGGTAGAACTCGTGGTGAGGAAAGCCTGCGGATAGGCAGAGGTGGTGGCAGCCATGCCCGTGAAAGTCCAGCAGGTGGGCAACGTATGCGCTGGATAGCCCGAAGGAGCAGTGGTTCCAGTAGCAACTCCTGTGGTATAGCCGTTGAAATTCTCCCGATAGAAAAAGCCGCAGTCGCCGACCGCCCAGTTGTAGTAGCGGCCACTGCCTGGCCACGCAGTACACTGCGCATCGCTTCCATCGGTGAAGTGCTCGGCAGTGTGGTCGCCCTTGACCACCCAGCCGTCGCTTTCGTCAATGCACATGCCCACTTGGAAAGTGGTGTCTTCGCCTGCCCCGTAGACTATCTGCACCCGACCGCTACGGTAGAGCTGCACCTGAAACAGCGCATCGCCTTCGCCATCATAATCTTTGGCCACCTTGAACTCTACCACCAGCAGCGAATCGCAAAAAGTCTGTGCATGAATATATTTATCCCCACTGCCGCAAGCTCCATCACGACCATAAGGCACTATCAGCACCCCTTGTCTTCCCGCACAACCACTGGCGAGCTGATTGGGGTTGTATATACAGCTGTTGCTGGGATTGACTACCGTCGAGCCAAGCCGCAACACCCCATCGCCGCATGCCGACCACCGAGTGTAGAACTTCCCCCCGAATGGAAAAGCAAAGCCGATGTCCTGCACCACCGTCCGCCCATAGTCACCCACATTCTCGGTGCAGAGCTGCTTGGTACTGGTCAGCGCGATCCAGCGCGAAGCATCAACACCTGTGGTAAACGTATAGCCACCCAAGCCAGAAACCTGTGCATCGGCCACTTGCCACAGCATCATCGCCGCCAATATCCCCAGTTTACATATCCAACTTTTCATCCCTTAGCCTATCTATTATATACATAATAAAACCCTGTCGCGCTGACTCTCAAAGTCTTATCAGTTCAGTGCGTTATCTCTATCACACACAAAATTACGATATTTTCTCCAAATAGGCAACGTTTCGCACAGAAAAAAATAAGCCTCCCTTGCCTACCATCCTCGTGCAAACCCTTTTCCCCTCCCCTATCCCTTCCCAAACTTGGCCATACGCTACCCCTACCCTGCTTTTAGCCTATCCCCATTCCTCTGCCACCATCACCGTCCACTCGGCACTTTCATACCATATTTCATGCTTCCGCTATTCGCTGTCCCACAGTACGATGTTCAATCGTTCTTCAATCGTTCTTCAATCGTTCTTCAATCGTTCTTCAATAATTATTGAAGAACGATTGAAGAACGATTGAACATCTATTGAAGAACTGACGAAGAAATGCCCACTGGATGAAAGCAAAAAGCCGAAAGGACCTTGGGTCGATCCTTTCGGCTTTTCTTTGGATGCAACTTGTGAGTTTTCAGCTGCTTCCGATGCCTGTGCAGCCTAATTCTCTTTGGCTGCACTCATGGCTGGTGCGCTGCCCACAATGAGATCCTGGTATTCGCGTTGACCTGTTCCTGCAGGAATGAGATGCCCCACAATGACGTTCTCCTTCATGCCCAGCAGTGTATCGCTCTTGGCGTTGATGGCTGCCTCGGTGAGCACCTTGGTGGTCTCCTGGAAGGAGGCAGCGGAGATGAACGACTTGGTCTGCAGCGATGCGCGGGTGATGCCCTGAAGCACCTGCTTGCAGGTAGCGGGGCGAGCGTCGCGCGCTGTGACAAGCTTCTTGTCCTGACGGCGGAGCGAGGAGTTTTCGTCGCGCAGTTCGCGGGCGCTGACGATGCTGCCTGGGCGGAGCGTAGTGCTGTCGCCTGCATCTTCGATGCACTTCATGCCGTAGATTTGGTCGTTCACTTCATTGAAATCAAGCCGATTGACCATGTCGCCCATAAGGAAGCGGGTGTCGCCTGGGTCTTCGATTTCCACCTTTCGCATCATCTGGCGGACGATGACCTCGAAGTGCTTATCGTTGATCTTCACACCTTGCAGGCGGTAGACCTCCTGCACCTCATTGACGATGTATTCCTGCACCTTCATCGGTCCCTTGATGGCGAGGATGTCGCTTGGCGTGATGACACCATCGGAGAGCGGTGTACCAGCCTTGACGTAGTCGCTGTCCTGGGCGAGGATTTGCTTGGTGGTAGGGATGAGGTAGGAGCGCGTTTCGCCAGTCTTGGAGGTGATGGTGACCTCACGGTTTCCGCGTTTGAGCTTCTTGGCTATGGAGACAATACCATCCACCTCGGCCACAATGGCAGGGTCGGACGGGTTGCGTGCCTCGAAGAGTTCGGTTACGCGCGGCAGACCGCCCGTGATGTCGCCAGCCTTGCCGAAGGAGCGTGGTATCTTGACGATGATGTCGCCCTCCTTGAGTTGCTGGCCTTGCTCCACGCCGATGTGTGCACCCACTGGGAGGTCGTAGACTTTGAGGATGTTGCCCTCGGAGTCGACGATGTTGAGGGTGGGGTTCTTGGTGCGCTGGCGGCTTTCGATGACCACCTTGTCCTGCAAGCCTGTCTGGGCATCGCTCTCCACGCGGTAGGTTACGTTTTCGATGACGTTCTCGAAGGAGACGCGACCCGTGGCATCGGAGATGATGACGGCATTGTAGGGATCCCACTCGGCTATGATGTCGCCCTTCTTCAGTTGGTCGCCATTGGCCTTGTAGAGCTTGGATCCGTAGGGGAGAAGCGAGGAGTAGAGGGTCACATCAGTGCGGGTGTCAACGATGCGCAGTTCAGCCGAGCGCCCCATAACCACGTGGTAGGAGTTGCCTTCGGAATCGGTGTAGGGCACTGCACGCAGCTCGTCGATGACCAACTGGCCATCGTACTTGGCGTCGAGGCTTGAGGTGGTACCGATGTTGCCACCAGCCACACCGCCGACGTGGAAGGTACGGAGGGTAAGCTGCGTACCAGGCTCGCCGATGGCCTGTGCGGCGATGACGCCGACGGCTTCGCCTTTCTGCACCATTTTGCCAGTGGCCAAATTGCGGCCATAGCAGCGGGCACAGACGCCATGCTTGGATTCGCAGGTGAGCACAGAGCGGATTTCGACTTCCTCGATGTGTGCTTCTTCAATCTTCTTGCAGATGCCCTCGGTGAGTTCCTCGCCAGCGGCTGCGATGAGTTCGCCAGTGGCTGGGTTGTAGATGTCGTGTACCGAGGTGCGCCCGAGTATCTTTTCACTGAGCGACTGGACGATGTCCTCGCCTTTTTTGAGGGCGGTGGTGGGCAACCCGCGCAGGGTGCCGCAGTCCTCCTCGGTGATAATGACATCGTGAGCCACATCGACCAAGCGGCGCGTGAGGTAACCAGCATCGGCAGTCTTCAAAGCGGTATCGGCCAAACCCTTACGAGCACCGTGGGTTGAAATGAAGTATTCGAGCACCGAAAGCCCCTCCTTAAAGTTGGAGACAATCGGGTTCTCGATAATCTCGTTGCCCGTGCTACCCGCTTTCTGCGGTTTAGCCATCAGACCGCGCATACCAGAAAGCTGGCGAATCTGCTCCTTCGAACCACGAGCCCCCGAGTCGTACATCATATAGATGGGGTTGAAGCCTTGGTTGTCGGCCTTGAGCTGCTTCATGAGCGTCTCGGTGAGCTGGTTGTTGGTGTTGGTCCAAATGTCGATGACGTGGTTGTAGCGTTCATTGTTGGTGATCAGACCCATCGAGTACTGCGCCATAACCTCTTCCACCTCTTCGTTGGCCTTTTCAATGAGGCTTTCCTTTTCGACGGGGATGATGACATCGCCCAAGTTGAACGAGAGGCCGCCCAAGAAGGCTTGGCGATAGCCCATGTCCTTGATGTCGTCGAGGAAGCGTGCCGTTACGGCATTGCCACACTCGGTGAAGATGTCGCCAATGATGTCGCGGAGAGATTTTTTGCCCATCACTTGGTTGATGTAGCCATACTGGCTGGGCACTACTTGGTTGAAGAGTACACGTCCGACGGTGGTGCGCAGACGGCTGGTCTTAACGTAGTGGCCGTTAGCATCCACTATGACGTTGCCTTTGGCATCGCGCTTGACCTCGTACTCGGTGCGACTATGGGTTGCCGCATCGGCTGGGCTTTCGCAGTCAATGTCGGTCAGCACATTGCCTTTGCTGTCCTTAATCACCTCGGAGAAGGTGTGGTCAGACTTGATATAGGAGTACTCATCCTTGCCCTCGGGGAGCGGAAGTTGCACGCTGATGCATGCGTTGAGGTCTACCCGCTTTTCGCTGTAGGCGATGATGACCTCTTCGGGGGAGTAGAACCGCTGGCCTTCGCCGCGAACCACCTCGGTGGCTGTCGTTACACGGGGTTTGGTCATATAGTACAGACCCAACACCATATCCTGCGAGGGAACGGTGATAGGGGCTCCGTTGGCAGGATTGAGGATGTTGTGGGTGGAGAGCATAAGAAGCTGTGCCTCAAGTATGGCGGCGTTGCCCATAGGCACATGGACTGCCATCTGGTCGCCATCAAAGTCGGCATTGAATCCCGTGCAGACGAGTGGGTGCAAGCGGATGGCCTTGCCTTCGACGAGTTTGGGTTGGAATGCCTGGATGCCGAGGCGGTGGAGCGTTGGTGCACGGTTGAGCAGGATGGGATGTCCCTTGAGAATATTTTCAAGAATTTCCCACACGACGGGTTCTTTGCGGTCGACGATACGCTTGGCGCTCTTGACGGTCTTGGCCAGTCCGCGCTCGAGGAGACGACGGATGACGTAGGGCTTAAAGAGCTCGGCGGCCATGTCTTTCGGCAGACCGCATTCGTGCATTTTCAGTTCGGGGCCTACCACGATGACCGAGCGACCAGAATAGTCCACACGCTTACCAAGGAGGTTCTGACGGAAGCGTCCTTGTTTGCCTTTGAGGGCATCGGAGAGGGACTTGAGCGCACGATTGCTATCCGATTTGACGCTGGAGACCTTGCGGCTGTTGTCGAAGAGCGAATCCACTGCCTCTTGCAGCATACGCTTTTCGTTGCGCATAATCACCTCGGGGGCTTTGATTTCGACAAGGCGCTTGAGGCGGTTGTTGCGGATAATGACACGGCGGTAGAGTTCGTTGATGTCGCTGGTAGCGAAGCGTCCGCCATCGAGCGGAACGAGAGGACGGAGGTCGGGAGGAATGACAGGGATGATGTTCATAATCATCCACTCGGGGCGGTTGTCCATACCGTGGCGGCGCATTTTATGCTGCGACTCACGGAAGGATTCGATGACGTTGAGGCGTTTCAAGATTTCCTGCTTGCGCGCCACGGTGGTTACATTCGATGCCTCGGCACGAAGGTCATCGCTCATCCTGTCAATATCAAGTTCGGCCAAAAGTTTATAGATGGCTTCAGCCCCCATACCAGCGATGAACTTATTGGGGTCGGTGTCGGGCAGCTGGGCATTGTTCTCGGGGAGGGATTCCATCACGCTGCTGTACTCCTCCTCGGTGAGCAAATCCAATTTGGCGACGGGCGTTTCATTGAGCTTGGCACGACCAGGTTGAAGGACGATATATTTCTCGTAGTAGATGACTTGGTCGAGCTTTTTGGAGGGGACGTTGAGAAGTGTGCCAATCTTGTTGGGCAATGTGCGGAAGAACCAAATGTGCGCCACGGGGACGACCAGTTCAATATGCCCCATACGTTCACGACGCACTTTCTTTTCGGTTACCTCTACGCCGCATCGGTCGCAGACGATACCTTTGTAGCGGATACGTTTGTACTTACCGCAGTGGCATTCCCAGTCGCGGGTGGGGCCGAAGATATGCTCGCAGAACAGGCCGTCGCGCTCTGGCTTGTAGGTGCGATAATTGATGGTTTCAGGCTTCGTTACCTCGCCATAGGAACGCCTCTTAATGGATTCGGGCGATGCCAGGCTGATAGTTATCGAATTGAAATCAGTCTTTTGCTGCGTTTCTTGTTTAAAGGCCATTTTATTTATTGCTTATATGGGGTCAAATGTTAATCGAACGTTACTTCCAAGCCTAAGCCTCTCAATTCATGTACCAAGACGTTGAACGATTCGGGCGTATTGGGTACGGGGAGGTTGTCGCCCTTTACAATAGCTTCGTAGGCTTTGGCACGTCCCGTTACGTCATCGCTCTTCAAGGTGAGCATTTCTTGCAGCACATGGGAAGCACCATAAGCTTCCAGTGCCCACACCTCCATCTCGCCGAAGCGTTGGCCACCAAAGTTGGCCTTACCGCCAAGCGGCTGCTGGGTGATGAGCGAGTAGGTGCCAATGCTGCGAGCGTGCATCTTGTCGTCAATCATGTGGTGCAACTTGAGATAATAGATGTAGCCCACAGTGGCTGGCTGGTCGAATCGTTCGCCAGTCTCGCCATCGTAGAGGTAGGTGCGACCATTTTCAGGCAGCCCAGCCTCTTTCATATAGCCATTGATCTGCTCAAGCGTAGCACCATCGAAGATGGGGGTCTTGAAGCGTTTGCCCAGCTTCTTGCCTGCCCAGCCGAGTACCGTCTCGTATATCTGTCCGAGGTTCATACGCGAGGGCACGCCCAGCGGATTGAGCACTATATCGACTGGTGTACCATCCTCCAAGAATGGCATATCTTCGGCACGGACAATCTTGGATACAATACCCTTATTGCCATGACGACCAGCCATTTTGTCACCGATGCGTAGTTTGCGCTTCATGGCGATATACACTTTGGCCATCTGGACAATGCCACTGGGCAAGTCGTCGCCAACGGTCAGCGAGAACTTGGCACGGGTGAACTTGCCCGATATCTCGCGCAACTTGATATTGTAGTTGTTCAATAACTCTTTGACCAAGTCGTTGGTCTCCTTGTCAGATGTCCACTTATTGGGGCTTACCTCTGTGTAGTCTATCGCACGAAGCACTTTGGAACTGAACTTCACCTTCTTGGGGATGAGCTCTTCGCGATGGTTAGTATAGACACCATTTGACACCTTGCCGCTAAGGATGACTATCAACTGGTTTACCAGCTTGTCCTTCAGCTCCTCGCATTCAAAACGGTATTCCTCCTCGGGCTTGGCCAGCATCTCTTTCTCGCGGGCTTTGGCCTTACGGTCGCGTATCACACGGGCAAAGAGTTTCTTGTCGATAACCACACCATGCAACGAAGGTGGTACCTTGAGCGAAGCATCCTTCACATCTCCTGCCTTGTCGCCAAATATAGCACGAAGCAGTTTCTCCTCTGGAGTGGGGTCAGACTCGCCTTTGGGCGTTATCTTACCAATAAGAATATCGCCTTCCTTCACCTCGGCACCAATACGGATGATGCCGTTCTCGTCGAGATCCTTGGTGGCATCATTACCCACATTGGGAATATCGCGGGTGAGTTCTTCGTTGCCACGCTTGGTTTCACGGACTTCAAGGGTAAATTCTTCAATATGCACCGAGGTATAGATATCTTCACGCACCACACGCTCAGAAATCACCACGGCATCCTCAAAGTTATATCCCTTCCACGGCATGAAGGCCACCATCATATTGCGACCGAGCGCCAGTTCGCCTCCTTGAGTTGCATACCCCTCGCAGAGCACTTGTCCTTTCTTCACCTTGTCGCCTTTCTTCACAATAGGACGCAGATTGATGGCTGTGGAATGGTTAGTCCGCTGGTACTTGACCAGTTTGTACTCTTTCACGTCCTCATCAAAGGAGACGAGACGCTCTTTCTCGGTACGATTGTGGCGAATGACTATCTTAGTAGAATCCACATATTCCACAACACCATCGGCCTCGGCATTAAGCAGCACGCGACTATCGTGTGCTACCGCCTCTTCAATGCCAGTTCCCACTATAGGTATCTCTGGGTTGAGAAGAGGAACGGCCTGGCGCATCATGTTAGAGCCCATCAGTGCACGGTTAGCATCATCATGCTCCAAGAACGGGATCAAAGAGGCCGCGATAGATGCAATCTGGTTGGAGGCAATATCAATCAAGTCCACTTCATCGGGCGAGACAATTGGGAAGTCGGCCTGACGGCGCACTTTCACCTTTGCTGCTGTGATATGGCCTTCCTCATCCTGCGGAGTTGTTGCCTGTGCCACAGTCTTATTCTCCTCGGCCTCCGCCGAAAGGAAGATGGGATCTTCTTTAATCTGCACTTGTCCATTGACTACCCTGCGATATGGGGTCTCAATAAAGCCAAGTTCGTTTATTTTAGCATATACACACAACGATGAAATAAGACCAATGTTGGCACCTTCAGGCGTTTCAATCGTACACAAACGACCATAGTGCGTGTAGTGTACATCACGCACTTCAAATCCTGCACGCTCACGCGACAAACCACCAGGGCCAAGAGCCGAGATACGACGCTTGTGGGTCAACTCTGCCAATGGATTGGTCTGATCCATAAATTGTGAGAGTTGATTGGTCCCGAAGAACGAGTTAATTACCGATGAAAGGGTTTTGGCATTGATGAGCTCGGTGGGAGAGAAAGCCTCATTGTCCCGTACATTCATACGCTCACGGATAGTCCGTGCCATACGAGCCAAGCCAACACCAAATTGATTCGATAATTGCTCCCCAACTGTGCGGATGCGTCGATTGGAGAGGTGGTCAATATCATCAATCTCTGCTTTTTGGTTAATGAGTTCAACCAAATAGCGTATAATGGAGGTAATATCCTCTTTAGTAAGCACCCTAATGCTATCGGAGACATTAAGCCCCAACTTTGTGTTGATTCTGTAACGCCCCACATCGCCCAAGTCGTAGCGTTTCTCCGAGAAGAAGAGTTTCTCAATAATGCTGCGGGCAGTCTCCTCATCAGGAGGTTCCGCATTTCTCAACTGGCGATAAATGTAATCATACGCCTCTTTAGCATTATTGGCGGGGTCTTTCTTCAACGTGTTGTAAATAACAGAGTAGTCAACCCCGTCTTTGCTCTCCACCTTTATTAGGATGGACTTTACCCCCAACTCTAATATCTTTTCAATATGCTCCTCGGTGAGCTCAACATCACGTTCTATGACAATGTCTGTTCGCTCCATTGAAACTACCTCACCAGTGTCTTCATCCACAAAATCCTCCGTCCAAGTGTCCACCACACGTGCTGCCAATTGCTTCCCTACAACTTTTTTCAAGCTGTTACGATTGGCCTTCACTTCCTCCGCTAACTCAAATATGTTTAAGATATCTTTGTCCGACTCGTAGCCAATGGCACGAAGCAGTGTGGTAATGGGAAGTTTCTTTTTGCGGTCAATATAGGCGTACATCACGTTGTTGATGTCGGTCGTAAACTCCATCCAAGAACCCTTGAATGGTATGATACGAGCCGAATACAACTGTGTACCATTCGAGTGGAATTGCGTACTGAAAAAGACTCCTGGTGAACGATGCAACTGCGAAACGACAACTCGCTCTGCACCATTGATGACAAACGTCCCCTTGGGCGTCATATAGGGTATCATCCCTAAATAAACGTGCTGCTCAATTGTCTGAAAATCCTCATTGTCTGGATCTTTACAGCTCAATTTCATTTTGGCTTTGAGCGGCACACTATACGTCAGCCCACGCTCTATACACTCTTCTATCGTGTAACGCGGGGGGTCAATATAGTAGTCCACAAATTCAAGTTCAAAGTTGTTTCGAGCATCAGTGATTGGGAAATTTTCTTTGAACACTTTGAACAGACCCTCATCCAAGCGGTTGTCAGGATTGGTCTCTATTTGAAAGAAATCCTTAAACGACTTGATTTGAATGTCAAGAAAATCGGGGTAATCAAACTCGCGTACTGACGCAAAATTTACTACTGTGGAATCTATTTTTGCCAAGGGACTTATGTTTAATCTTTTTCCGTACAATACTTTAAGAGAAGATAGCGTAACCTTTGCAGGTTTCAAAGGGGAAGTTCACTTTCAAACAGCAAGGAATAGGCACTCCGCATTAAACCGGAGGCCTTATTCCTTGTGTCGGTTGAAGGTTTTGACTATTTGATTTCGACTTCAGCACCAGCCTCTTCAAGTGCTTTCTTCAAACTTTCAGCTTCGTCCTTCGAAACACCTTCCTTCACAGGTTTGGGAGCATTATCCACCAGTTCTTTGGACTCTTTCAAACCAAGCGATGCCATATCCTTAACAGCTTTTACCACACCAAGCTTCTTGGTCTGATCGGGGACTCCCTTAAGGATAACATCAAACGAGGTCTTCTCCTCGGCGGCAGCGGCTGCAGCACCAGGAGCTTGGGCTGCAACAGCAACTGCAGCAGCGGCTGGCTCAATGCCGTACTCTTCTTTCAGAACGTCTGCAAGTTCTTTAACTTCTTTAACGGTAAGGTTTACCAATTCTTCTGCGATAGCTTTAATGTCTGCCATGACTTTGTTATTTTAATGTTTGTTTTTTGTTTTTGTTTGCGATATGTCTGTTGTACATATCAGTTCATTTCACAAGGCTTATGCCTCGCGCTCTTCTAATGTCTTCAAAACACCAGTAATCGTATTCCCAGCCGATTGCAACTGTGAAAGTACATTCTTGACGGGCGATTGCAGCAATGCAACTACATCAGCAATAAGCTCATTCTTGGATTTGATATTGACAAGTTCTTCCAAATGTTCTTGGCCAACATAGAAGCACTCTTCCACGTAGGCACCCTTCAAGACAGGTTTGGTCGCATTCTTATCCGAGGCACGATAGTCCTTGATAAGTTTTGCTGGTGCGTTGTTGGTGTTAGAAAGCATTATGGCAGTCTCTCCTTTGATTATAGGAAATAACTCACTATAATCAAATCCAGACTTCTCCAAAGCCTTGATAAGCAAGGTGTTCTTGACAACCTCTAATTTCACCTCTTTGCGGAAAGCCGCTCTGCGCAGTTTGCTCGTCTGCACGGAATTCAAGCCTCCTATGTCGGCAATATAAAGGCAATTGTATCCCTTTATTTCCTCACACAAAGAGTTGATAAGTTGTCCTTTCAATTCTTTTCTCATAATGTCTTCATTTTAGAGGTTACAGAGTAGCGGCTTTAGTATCAACTTTTACGCCAGGACTCATCGTGCTGCTAATGGCGATGCTCTTGACATACGTTCCCTTGGCAGCCGAAGGTTTAAGTTTCATAATCATCTGCAAGACCTCACGCGCATTCTCAACAATCTTATTGTCTTCAAACGAGCATTTTGCCACTGCTGTGTGGATGATACCAAACTTGTCCACCTTAAAGTCAATCTTACCCGCTTTTGCCTCTTGCACAGCCTTCCCCACTTCCATCGTAACGGTACCCGTCTTGGGATTGGGCATCAACCCGCGCGGACCCAAAATGCGGCCAAGTGCACCCACTTTAGGCATCACGTTAGGCTGGGTAATGATGACGTCCACGTCAGTCCATCCTTGTTTGATTTTGTCAATGTACTCGTCAAGACCATAAAAGTCAGCGCCAGCGGCTTTGGCTTCCTCCTCCTTATCGGGAGTGCATAGTACCAACACACGCACCACCTTACCCGTACCATGGGGAAGGGTAACGCTACCGCGTACCATCTGATTGGCCTTACGGGGATCAACACCCAAGCGGACATCAATGTCAACCGAGGCATCAAACTTTGTAAACGTAATGTTTTTTACGATGCTGACAGCTTCTTCCAAAGAATAGACTTTGCTTCCATCAAATTTTGCAAGAGCCTCTTTCTGCTTTTTTGTAAGTTTTGCCATTGTTAATTTGTTTGTGTGGTCAACGCATTTTCCTCACTATAAGTACTTATGCTACCACAATGTTCACTTCTTTACTTTTTCAAAGGATTTTCTCCCGTTACCGTGATACCCATGCTGCGAGCTGTGCCAGCCACCATGCTCATTGCACTCTCCACCGTGAAGCAGTTGAGGTCGGGCATTTTGGCTTCTGCGATCTGGCGCACCTGCTCCCAAGTGACAGAGGCTACCTTCACTCGATTAGGTTCACCAGAACCCTTCTGAGCTTTGGACATCTCTTTCAACTGGACGGCCACAGGAGGAGTCTTCAATACAAAGTCAAAGGACTTGTCCGTGTAGACCGTGATAATAACTGGCACTATCTTGCCAGCCTGATCCTGCGTACGGGCATTGAACTGCTTGCAAAACTCCATAATGTTCACCCCTTTGGCACCAAGAGCTGGACCTACTGGGGGAGCGGGATTTGCTGCACCTCCTTTGATTTGCAGTTTAATCAATCCTGCAACTTCTTTTGCCATTTAACTGAATTTTAATTGTTGATTTTGATTTGTCCGTTATTCCTTCTCTACCTGTGAAAATGATAGTTCAAGCGGAGTTTTCCGACCGAAGATCTTGACCGTAACTTTCAATTTCTTTTTGTCGTCGTTGATTTCTTCGACCACCCCCACAAAACTATTGAACGGGCCATCGATTACTTTCACATTCTCTCCAACGATAAAACGCTCCGTTGCATCCACCCCCTCCACATGTTCGTCCATCTTGCCAAGTATCCTATTCACCTCCGACTGACGCATCGGTATTGGCATACCATCATTCTCGCGGAGGAAATCCAACACATTGGGAAGATTTTGAATAACAGAGATGATTTCTTTGCGCAATTCAGCCTCAATCAGCACATACCCTGGAAAATAGTTGCGCTCTTTCAGCACCTTTTTCCCATTGCGTATGCCGACAATCTGCTCGGTAGGAACAAGCACCGTGGGTACATCATCTTTCCATCCACGCTTCTCAATCTCACCTTCGATATACTCCTTTGCCTTTTTCTCCTTGCCGCTGATTGCTCTAACAACGTACCATTTTTTCCCTTGCTGCTCCATCACTTTCTATTAAAAGGAACATGACATATTTTATCTCTGAATCAGACTTACCATCGGGCGAAAAGGTCTCAAAAAAGATTTGGGAAGCAAGACCTCATTCGCCTACCGACAATTCACCCTATCCAGCTATAAAACCATCCAAGAATGCCTTTCCAGTAGTCCCACGGGCTAACGCCACACACATTATCCATCACAAAGACCACTACGGCAATCACAAGCGTCGCTATGGCTACCACCACCGCACTGCTTTGCAACTCTTTGAACGTTGGCCACGACACCTTGTGTACCAACTCATCGTAGCTCGACTTCACATATTCACCAAACTTCGACATAACTATCTGTTTTTTTAGCAGGGGCAGAGAGAATCGAACTCCCAACCACGGTTTTGGAGACCGCCATTATACCATTTAACTATGCCCCTTGACGTGATTAGTGAACGATGACCTTGCCAGCCATGATTCACTAATCACTCCTATCGCTACTATTCAAGTATCTTGGTTACCTGACCCGAACCAACGGTACGGCCACCCTCGCGGATAGCGAAGCGCAGGTTCTCGTTCAGGGCGATGTCTGCAATAAGCTCAACGGTAATGGTCAAGTTATCACCAGGCATAACCATCTCGCGACCCTCGGGAAGGGTAATGGTACCCGTCACATCGGTGGTGCGGAAGTAGAACTGCGGGCGATAGTTGTTGTGGAACGGTGTGTGGCGACCACCTTCCTCTTTCTTGAGGATATAGACAGCAGCTTCAAACTTGTGGTGAGGCTTCACCGAACCCGGCTTTGCAATAACCATACCACGACGGATCTCGTTCTTGTCAATACCGCGGAGCAGCAGACCTACATTGTCGCCAGCTTCACCTTCGTCAAGAATCTTGCGGAACATCTCAACACCCGTTACCGTGCTCTTCAACTTCTCGGCACCCATACCAATGATATCAACGGGGTCGCCAGTGTGGATAACACCAGTCTCAATACGGCCAGAGGCCACCGTGCCACGACCCGTGATGGAGAAGACATCCTCAATAGGCATCAGGAAGTCTTTATCTTTCTGACGGACAGGTTCAGGGATCCAGTTATCAACAGCGTCCATAAGCTCTTCGACAGCCTTCACACCTTCGGGTTCACCGTTGAGGGCAGCGAGGGCGGAGCCGCGGATGATGGGGATATTGTCGCCATCGAAGTCGTAAGAGCTGAGGAGCTCACGAACTTCCATCTCCACGAGGTCAAGCAACTCGGGGTCGTCCACGAGGTCGCACTTGTTGAGGAACACAACCAGCTGGGGAACACCCACCTGACGAGCGAGCAGGATGTGCTCACGAGTTTGGGGCATAGGACCATCTGTGGCAGCCACAACGAGGATAGCACCATCCATCTGTGCAGCACCCGTAACCATGTTCTTCACATAGTCAGCGTGACCTGGGCAGTCCACGTGCGCATAGTGGCGCTTCTCGGTCTGGTACTCAACGTGGGCGGTGTTAATGGTAATACCGCGCTCTTTCTCTTCGGGAGCCGAGTCAATCGAGTCGAAGCTCTTTACCTCGGAGAGACCCTTCGCGGCAAGCACCTTGGTGATAGCTGCAGTCAGAGTCGTTTTGCCATGGTCAACGTGGCCAATCGTACCGATGTTGACGTGCGGCTTAGAACGATCAAATTTTTCTTTTGCCATTTCTTAATACGTATTAGATGTTAACAATTACTTTGCTCTTCCTCGCTTACTCTTCAAAAATCCTTCGGCACTTATCATAACTTAAGAGCCACAGACGAGAGTCGGACTCGTGACCTCTTCCTTACCAAGGAAGCGCTCTACCACTGAGCTACTGCGGCTTACTACTCATTCAGCACCCTTATTCCCTTTCTCTCTCTCACTCCCACTCGCTTTCACTCCTCTTGCGAGTTCCACCTCTCGGATGCTTTGCCCTTTTGGCCTTGAGCGGAAGACGGGGCTCGAACCCGCCACCTATAGCTTGGAAGGCTATCGCTCTACCAAATGAGCTACTTCCGCCTGTTGAAGTGAGTTGTGGGGGAGGGTGGACTCGAACCACCGAACTCTTCCGAGGACAGATTTACAGTCTGTTGCAATTGCCGCTATGCGACTCCCCCTTATTCTATGCCGACACTCTCCGTAGGCCGCCGGCCTCGAGCCGATGAAGGGACTCGAACCCCCGACAGGCTGATTACAAATCAGCTACTCTACCAACTGAGTTACATCGGCGTCTTCAATCTTTCAATCCACTCTTCAAAAGCCTTTCTACTCTCGCTCGCACCATTCGTTCCCACACTCTGCGCTTTTCTTTTGAGGGTGCAAAATTACTACTTTTTTGCTTACCCACAAAGTTTTTTTTGCTTTTTTTCAACAAAAATCACCCAACTCGCTGTTTCACAGTATATAGCAAGTTGATATTTTTTCCTCTTCTTATCTCAACACCCACTGCAAAACCATTCACAGCAATCTCTTATGTTTCATTTTTCCCTCCTTCAATGGCAAACTATGCACTTTATCGGATTAGCATCGAAGAGGCTCTCTTTTAGCAACTTCTCACAAATATGCAGGGACGAGAACTAACTATCACCCTCCACCTGCCGCTCGTACCGCGACACTTGAAGCATGTACCACACGGCGAGGGCAATACTCGTCAGGGCAGAGACGAAGGCAAAGAGCCTGACGGCCAGCAGAAAATCGTCCTGCACAATACCCACAGCAAGAGCCACCACACGCAGAACAAGTAGAGCAAGGTGAAAGAAAAAGTCAATCCGCTGGGTGGAGAAGATATTGGAGGCAAACATCAGCGAATTGGTAGTCAGCGTAATCCACGCCCACGGCAGCAGTGCTTTCACATAAGGTGCACAACCCTGCCAACGGCTTCCAAATGCGAACCCGAACAATGGCTCGGCGAGGAACCACGCGGCGATGCAGAACGGCAGAAATCCCACAGCCGATGCCGCAGCAAACCGAAAAACCATACGCCGCAGCGGTGTTTTCTGCCTGACAGCTTCCGCGCCACGAGCATACAACACCCTCTCGAATACCGAGCAAAGCAGCAGCACGGGCTGACGAGTAAAGGTCAGCGCAAGTCCGAAGAAACCCACCTCGGCTTGCTGGAAATAGGCTGCAACCCAAAGGAAGGGTAAGTTGGCCGAAACGGCGGTAAGCAACTCTTTGGATGCCACATAGCGTGGGAAATTGGAATGGCGGCGGGCAGCATTGCGGCGGTCGCTCCTTCCCGTCGGAGGCAGGTTCAAACCTCGCAAGCCAAGCCGATAGCCAATATTAGCCATCGCCTGCCCCAGCACCGTCCCCACAGGCAAGCCCCATTGCACAAAACCCATCCATCCCAGAAGCCACTTCAGTCCAGCCCCGACGCCAGCATTGACGTTCTCGGCTGCAGCTATCTTCCCGTAGCGGCGAAAGCGATTGTAGAGAAAACTATAAATACGCGAGGTTCCACAGAAGAACACCATCGGAGGAATAAGCAGCACCATCCATCCCAACTGTGCAAAATTGCCTGGCAAGTTTCCAGTCAGCCACAGCACCAGTACCGCAGTGAGCAGTCCTATACTCACCGCAGCATTGAGCCGCAGTGCAAATCGGCTCACCGCAGCCGCCTCGCCATCATCGGTTGCTACCACCGCAGCCAACTCATACTTGCAGGTGGAGAGAATGACCAACACCTCTATATAGGAATAGAAAATGTTGAATAGGCCATAGTCGGCAGGCGAGTAGATACGCGTTAGCACAAAATAGGCCACCAGCGTAATAGTTTGTGCAGCCACGCTCCCACTCATCAGGGTGAACGTCTCGCGCACTATGGAAGGCACTTTCATAGCTCGCCATAGTATTTGCGCAACACCCATTCTGCACCCAGCAGCAGTAGCAACAGAACCATGGCCACTGCCAGGCGCGATAGGTCGGCATAGCGTGTATGGGTATGGATAGTGGGCTTGAGTGCCGATAGGCTTGCCTCCAATGGCGAAAGGTCGGCGGGAAGCACCGTCTCGCCACCCGTAGCCTCGCTTATGGCACGGAGCAACGCATGGTTGGCCACCATATTGACCCATTCCAACTGCGAAGTCTCCACGGCGAATGTTCCCTCGGCCTCAGCCCCATCGTCGGAGGAGGCTCGGTAGCGATAGACTCCCTCTTTCAACTGGGGAAGTTTCAACTGATAGCTGCTGGCATCGCGCAGGAATGCATAGTCGGCATTGACCGAATCGCCCTCAATGTGCAACTTCACCCCAGGCCCATTGGTCAGCTCATAGTTCTCGTTGTAGAGCTCGGCTCGAAGCATTATCGGCATATCCGACGGATAGCTGCGAGCCGCCTCCACCTGTAGCCGTCCCTGTTTGTGCTTCATTGCGGCGAACACTACCAGCTGTGAGAGCATGTGGTCAACCGCCTCATGGCTGCCATGCAATGCGTATTCAGCCAGCCTCCAACGCCACAATCCTTCGCCCCTGACAAATACCTGTCGGCCATCGCCTTGCCGCCCGACCGCCACCAGCGGCTGCTGCGTTGGGAGCGACCCGAGGCGGGCTGTGAAGAGCGATTGTACACCTGCCGCGGCCTTTACTTGTCCAAAGGTGGCCACCAGCGGCGGCAGCTGCTCCAGCACGCTGGCCTCCGCCTTGGGAAAACTGAACAGCCCAAAACCTTCGTTGTACATAGCCGACAACTCGTCGGCTCTATCTACGCCCGAACTGATTTCCAGCCCAGTCTGCAGTGCGTTGAACCGCTCCAAGTCGGTCTGCCTGCCGATGACAAACATGCGTGGCAAATCCCCAACAAATTCGATGCTCGGATGCTCACGTGAAGGCAAGTTGTGCAACACCGCCAGCTGGTAATCCTCCGCCTTGAATTGCTGCTTGCCGCGCTCCACATCTCCAGCCAGCACCACCTCTGCCTCGTAGTTCGGATTTCCATCCAACGCACGCTTCAGG
Source organism: Bacteroidales bacterium (assembly GCA_017455205.1). Lineage (GTDB taxonomy): Bacteria > Bacteroidota > Bacteroidia > Bacteroidales > P3 > Colimorpha. Next base: position 10,230 of record JAFTBM010000009.1, on the reverse strand, counting down.
GCGGCAACATCTGGATGCGGCGCATGGGCTAGAATGGCCACCTTGCGACGTGCCTCAATTACGTCCACGTAGAACACCATCACGTTGTTAGCCACCTCTTTCTCGTCCTCAGAAATCGAGAGCCTGGCCTCGAAACGCTGCATGCCAGACTCGCCTGCGGGCAGGGAGAACATCGCTTGAGTGCTGAACTCATCATCGTCGTAGGCCAATGCCATCGAGCCCACCACCTCGCCCCTCCCATTGCTTATCTCAAGTTTGGCCTGCTGCCCCTGCAGCCGGGTAGCGTTCACCACCAACTCAACGGGGAAAAGTGTTCCACTCATGGCCACCCGGCCCACGCGAAGCCCCGCCAGCGAAGCATCGCATGGAGCCACAGTATCACCCAAGGCCACCGTGTGGACTGGTATCCCCAGCCGCTCGGCTGCCCCCACAGGATTGACCCCGCGGTTGTAGATTCCATCCGAGGCCAACACCACCGCCTCGGCATCGGGCGGCACTATCAACATTTGGCTCAAATCGGTCTGTCGCGTGTGCAGCGTATCGGCCACCTCTACCCATCGGCATCGTCCTCCAAGCCTCGCCTTCAACGCTTCAAACGAAAAGGCCGAATCCGCACTGCTCTGCACCGAAAGCGAACAATCCCTCACCAGCACCACCAGCGGCTCCCGCTGCTCGCTGACCTTCTGCCTCACCACGGGTGCCACCAGCAAGAACGCTATGCCCGACACCGATAGAAAGCGCAGCACCGCAAGCAACCACTGCTGTGCACCCCGAAACACCTTTGGCCCCACAAAGTAAAGCCCTCCAGCCGCCAGCCCTCCAGCCAGCAGGCAGAGCAGTATGTACCCCCAGGATGTCTCGATAACCATCACCCTCCCGCCTGTTTAAGACCCATAGACCAGCGTGCTGAACCTTCCCTCGGAGAAGTGGTGCTGCGCCACGCGGAGTAACCCCTCGGCATCCACACCCAGCACATCGGCACTCATCTCCTGGAGCGAATCCACATGGTCGAAAGTGAGGTATGCCTTGCCGATACTCTGCATCTCATTGAGCCCGTTGTCGTTGTTAATGGCCATCTGACCAATCATCTGCTGCTGTGCTTGGCGAAGCTGCCGCTCGGTGAGCTGCTGGGAAGCTATGCGCTCCACCTCCCCCCGAATAATCCTCAATGCCTGCTCCTGCGCTCCAGCATCAACCCCAGCGTAGATGTAGAACAAACCCGTGTCGGAGAAAGGGACATACTGCGACTCAATATTGTAGCAAAATCCATAACGCTCGCGGACGGCCACATTCAGTCGAGAGTTCATCGCCGGTCCACCGAGGATATTGTTGAGCAGCGAGAAAGCAGTCCGTTCGGCACTATACACACTCGGTGCCTCGCACCCGATAAGCAGGTGTGCCTGGTGCAAGTGCCTGTGCACCACCTTCTCGAACTGGTGAAACCGAGGCTGTTCATTCGCTGGCTCATGCCCGTTTCCAACGCCATAGTCGCCAAAATAGCACTCGCACCATTTCACCACCCTCCCGAAATCCACATCCCCAACCACACTGACCACCATGCGCGAGGGTGTGTAGAACTCCCTCATGTGCGCCTTCAGCCTCTCGGCAGTGAACCGACGCACATTATGCTTGCTCCCCAAAATGTTATGTGCCAATGGATGTCCTTCATAGGCCAGCTCTTCATATTGGTCGTAAATGCTCTCCGAAGGCGAATCCTTGTAGCTGTTAATCTCCTCCACCACCACCTCTTTCTCGCGCTCAATCTCCGCCTCGGGGAAAGTGCTGTGGAACAGAATATCGGCAAACAATTCCAAGCAGCGGGGCAGATGCCTCGTGAGCGAAGTGGCATAGACGCAGGTCTCTTCCTTGGTGGTAAAGGCATTCAACTCGCCTCCGATACCGTCAATCCGATTGAGGATATGCCAAGCCCGACGATGCTCCGTCCCCTTGAAAAGCGAATGCTCAATGAAATGAGCCATTCCTTCGCCACCAGCGATTCCACCCAGGCAGTCGTGCCGACTCCCCACACCGATATACACCCCCGAATAGACCACCGACGAAGCCGTGCGGCGGAAAATTATCTTCAAGCCATTGGCCAAAGTGTGGTATTCATACATAGCAACCCTAATAACACAAAACCGCACCCAATATTGTGTCGCCAGTGTACCCCCGTTTTGCCCCCACCCACCGCGAACCTCGCCCACCTCCCCCACACCACTTGCCACTCTCTTCCCACCCTCCCGCCAGCCCTCCCACCCCACCTTCCCCCTCTTTTCACCTTCTCTCCACTTGCTCTCCTCCTATACATCTCTTACCCGGGTAAGAGGTGGGTAAGAGATAGGAAAGAGGAGGTAAAGAGTTGGTAAAGAGGAGATGGCTCTATAAGGCTGATTGTCAAATATTTGGATGCTTTCTCTTACAAAAATGTCAATTATTTGATTTTCAATGATGTATAAAATTGTTCGGAAAAAGGATACATCGCGGTTTTTAGACCCTTCGGGAGGGGAACCATCCGCAGCGATTGACACTCCTTCCAGGTTGGAGAGAAAAAATTAGTGGCTGCAAGATATACAAGAACAGCCCACCTCGGCGTTAAGCGTAGAAAAAGAGAAAGAGCATGACCCCGATGTCGATTATCCTCATTGCCGTGCTGGCCGTGGCCGCTGGGTTGCTGGCAGGATGGCTTATTGCGCAGCGGCGAAAATCATCGCTGGGCAGCGACCTCCAGCAAGCCATCGCAGAGCAGGCGGTGCTGAAAAAGCAGCTGGAAATGGTGGAAGTCCAGAAAAAGGCCGTGGAAGAGACCCTGCGGCAGAGCAGGGAGGATGCGGACGAGGCACTGCGGCAGCAGAAGGAGGAAGCCCAGACGGTGCTGACCGCCCGCCTCGCGGAGCAAAAGGAAGAGGCATCGCAGAGGCAGACAGAGGCACTCGACGAGGCTCGCAAGCACTACGAAGCACTCTCGCAGGAGAAAGAGCAGCGCCACGCCGAGCAGGTGTCCTCGCTCAACAAGCGCATTGCCGATGCCGAGGCAGCGCACGCCAAAGATACCGAGAGCCAAAAGCAGCACTACGAGGCACGCCTTGCGGAGCAGGAGCAGCGCCACAGCGAAGCCGCTCGCTCGCTTGAAGAGCGGTTTGGCACTGCCATCAAGATGCTCCGCGAGCAGATGGAGAACGCCACTGGCAAGATGCTCAAAGAGAGGCAAGAAGAGTTTGCTACCTCGAGCAAGACCAACCTCGACAGCATCGTCAATCCCCTCAAAGAGACCATTGACAAGATGAAAGAGGAGATGGCCAAGAACTCGACTGTGCAGACTGCCATGAGTGCCGAGATACGCACCAACATGGAGCACATGATACGTCAAAGCATCGAGGCGCAGCGGAGTGCAGAGGAGCTGACGCGGGCTTTCAAGCACGAGTCGAAGACGCAGGGCAACTGGGGCGAGGTGGTGCTGAGCAACCTGCTCACTTCGCAGGGCTTCACCGAGGGGCAAGACTTCGTTACACAAAAGGCTATGCGCGATGCCGACGGCAATCCAATTACCAACGAAGAGGGAGGGAACTTGATACCCGACGTGCTGCTCCACCTCGATGGCGAGCGCGACGTGATAATCGACTCAAAGGTGTCGATGACTGCCTATATCAACTATGTGAATGCCGAGGATGAGGCCGACCGCCGGCAGTATCTCAAGGAGCATGTGGCAAGCATCAAAAAGCACGTGGAGGAACTGGCTGCAAAGGACTACACCCAGTATCAGACGGCCTCGCACATCGACTTTGTCATCATGTTTGTGCCGCAGACGCAGGCACTGATGGTGGCTACCGAGAAAGAGCCCACGCTGTGGCAGGAAGCCATGCAGCGGCATGTGTTTATCACCGACGAGCCTTCGCTCTACGCAGCCCTGCGCATCATCCGCATCACGTGGACACACATCGACCAGGAGCGAAGCCACAAGCAGCTGTTCGAGCTCGCACAGGAGATGATCAACCGCACAGGGGCTTTCCTGAAAGAATATGAGTCGGTAGGGCGTAACCTCCAGCAGGCTCTATCTGCCTTCGACAATGGCAAGAAGAAGCTCCTGCCTGGCGGCCACAGCATCGGCACTACGGCACGACAAATACTGCAGCTCAGCGGCGTGGAAAACCAACGCCCAGGTAAAGGCAAGCGTGGGCAGGAAACCATCATCCCCCTCGAGTACATCGGCGAGGAAGAGACCCTGCTGGCAGAGGCAGCCACCCCCGCCATTGCTGCCGCCGAAGAAACCTCCAGTGCGACAGAAAACGACCTTACATCCAGCACAACCAACACACAATCCAATGAGTAGCATCAATCTGATAGAAATCTTCAGCACTTTCCTGGTGATGTTTGCCATCATCGACATCACTGGCTCCATTCCCATATTCGTTGCCATGCGCGATCAGGGGAAACGCATACAGCCACTGCAGGCCACTGGAGTGGCACTGCTTCTGTTCGTGGCTTTCTACTTCGTGGGCGATGGCCTGCTACGCCTGTTCAGCATCGATGCACCCTCGTTTGCCGTGGCTGGGGCGGTGGTGCTTTTCATCCTCGCCCTCGAAATGATTCTTGGGCGAGATATAATCAAGAACGAGACCACCTCGTCGGGGGCCAGCGTGGTACCCATCGCCTTTCCGCTGATAGCAGGACCCGGTGCCATCACCGCCCTTATCTCGCTTCGCGCCGAATACGCCACCGTCAATATCATGGTCGGTCTGCTGCTCAACATAGTGCTCGACTACTTCGTGCTGCGCTACCTCGACCGCATCACCCACTGGCTGGGGAGCGACCTTATCTACGTGCTGCGCAAGTTCTTCGGGGTCATACTGCTGGCCATGGCCATGAAGCTCTTTGCCAGCAACGTTACGGCCATATTTCCCAGCGACAGAGAGGCGACCACCACCTCGGCAGCTGCCACCACCACGCCCGCCACGGCCAGTCCCAACACTGCCACAATAGAAAGCGACTTGCCATAGGCCGCACGTGTTCAATCAAAGGTAGATGAAAACAACTATAGTGGCCACAGCTGTTGCTGTAGCCACTATACTTGTCGTTACTCGTTTTTCTACCGCTCTATAAAATCGGGCAGAAGCTCAAAGCCGACACCTTTAGCACGTTTAGGGGTGTACTTATCCACCACTGGTGCACGGGTACCAGTTCCATCAGTGTATTCAAAGTAGATTTTCGACTTTCCATCGCTAAAGTTGCATGTGGCAACCGAAGGATATTCACCGTTGTATTCATAGCTGATGGATACCATATCGCCGTCTGACGAGACCCTTATGGGATTATGCCAGGTCTGACTTACACCAGGGAAAAGTATGCTCAATACCTCTACAAGAGGATTGGTGTGGCTGTCAAACTCTGTCATGCTTATATCCACCTCCCTGTCGGAGGAGCGAATCCTTCCGAGGTTGCCATCGCTCCACACCAAGGAGAGTGCATTGTCTGCATCCTCGCCGACAATCCGTGCAGGGTTGCTACCCTCGTAGTAGACACTAATTCTATCACTTTTGCTGTTTTCAAGATAGGCCACCTGACTGCCATTGCGGATGAAATCTAACACATCGTGGCTGTTTGACTCATAGTCAATGATTGATGCACTTTGCAGCGTGGTGCCATTGTAGGAGAAAGAGGCATCCGAAACGAGGTCACCCTCGCTGTTAATGTAAACATGCATAAGTTTGTCGCCATCCCAATTGAACTTTATGGAGGAGACATTTCTGTTGTATCCATCGCTCACATCAACCACAGTGATTTTGGAAATGTGCCTGCCACTTGCAGTCATCGACTGGCCAGTTGATTCATCTTCCTTGTTGCATGCAGAGAAAATCAATCCGAATGCCATTGCACAGAAAAACAATCTCTTTTTCATCATTCAAGTACCCTATATCCGTGTCGGGCGCAACCTTTGTGCCACTGGCTCTTATGGCGAAATACACATAAACCAAGAAAGTGGAGCCTCCATAAAGACCCATTATTTCCATTCGTGGGCTTGGACTCCCGTAGTAAAAAATAAAGGCTGTTGTGATCGCTCCACTTTGAGTGTATCGTAACAGCATACGAATACAACCCAAGTGGCATCCCAAACGCTTTATTCCTTTACTACCTATCAGTGAAGTGTCCAAGTTCACGAATGCGGAATAAGGCATCAAAATGCTTCTCTCTCGGCAAACCTTTGTCTTGCGGTTTGCGGGTGCAAAGTTACAAACATTCCACAACATGTGCAAAAAAAAATGCCCCCCATTGCCTGGGAGGCATAATCATTGGGCCATGCAAACTACTAATACCTATTATGGTCGGTACTCTTTTTTAAAAGCACCTCTACCCTCTATCAGCTTTTCGGTTTGAGGCAACAGAGGCAACACTTGGGCTTCAAGTATCTCCATAGTCGCCAGTTTGGCGTAGCGAGAACAACTGCCCATATAGCGTACCATACTCCTTTTCCAGTATTCCAGTCTTAATGAAATGCAGACCCAGCAGTTGTATAATGCCATGATGGGTCTGTACGGAATAGCCATTCTGCAAAAGGAAAGCCGATACCACATAATAGACTGCACAATACAGCCTGTTGGCTATCATGTCTCAATAGCCAAACTGAACAATGTTGCGGACTTGTTCCATCGTGCTACGCGCTTTCTCCATGCGATACACTACCAGAGCATACCTTTCCTCTTCCGACAAGCTCACAGCCGTATTCTTTCTTTCATTACATTCTTGTAGAATGGGGTGAAATTGCTTCCTTCCCAGTCTTTTTTTGATAGCAGGATGGGACTAACCATTGCGTCAATGTCCCATCCTGTCTCAATAAAAGGGTAGGCAAATTGCCCAAAATCGGTGTGAGAGACAGCCTCCTTGTCAAGAAGAACCAGCGCATCCCAGTCCGACTCGTGGGTCGATGTACCGCGAGCCTGCGAACCGAACAGCCATGCCTCTGCCCCGACTGGCAACACTCTACCAGCCGTTGTCGACAATTCCGCTATTTTCTCTTCCCGTGTCATTACTTCTTCAAGAACTTGAAGTCTTTGCCGAGATAGTAAGCTTGGTTGCCCAGTCCTTCTTCAATGCGCATGAGCTGGTTGTACTTGCAGATGCGGTCGGTGCGGCTGGCAGAACCCGTCTTGATAAGGCCTGCATTCATGGCCACCACGAGGTCGGCAATGGTGGTGTCCTCGGTCTCGCCGCTGCGGTGGCTGATGATGGCGGTGTACTGGTTGCGCATGGCCAGGTTCACGGCCTCGATGGTCTCGGTGAGGGTGCCGATTTGGTTGAGCTTGATGAGGATGCTGTTGGCCACCTTCTTCTCCAAGCCCATCTTCAGGCGGCTGACGTTGGTAACGAAGAGGTCGTCGCCCACCAGCTGGCAGCGGTCGCCAATGGCATCGGTGTGCAGACGCCAGCCATCCCAGTCGTCCTCTGCCATGCCATCCTCGATGCTGATGATGGGGTATTTGGTAACCCACTCTTTCCAGAAGTCGCTCATCTGCGAGGGGGTAAGTTTCTCGCCCGTACTCCATTTGAGATGGTACATATTCTCTTCGGGCAGGTAGAACTCGCTGCTGGCGGCATCGAGTGCAATGTAGACATCCTCGCCTGGGCGATAACCCGCTTTCTCAATGGCTTGCAGGATGCAGGTGATGGCATCCTCGTTGCTACCAAGGTTGGGGGCAAAACCACCCTCATCGCCCACGTTGGTACTCATGCCTTTGCTCTTGAGCACAGCACGCAGGTTGTGGAACACCTCGGCACCCATACGGAGTGCTTCGCTGAAGGTGGGTGCACCGACAGGCATAATCATAAACTCCTGGAAGTCGATGCTGTTGTCGGCATGGCTACCACCATTGAGGATGTTCATCATGGGGATAGGGAGCGTATGCCCTCCCACGCCACCGAGGTAGCGATAGAGTTCCTGGCCGCTCTCTTGGGCAGCAGCCTTGGCAGCGGCAAGACTCACGCCAAGGATGGCGTTGGCTCCAAGACGGCTCTTGTTCTCTGTGCCGTCGAGTTCAATCATCTTGTCGTCGATTGCCTTCTGCTCGCTGACGAACATGCCCTGCAGCTCTTCGTTGAGTACGTTGTTCACGTTGTTCACTGCCTGCATGACGCTCTTGCCGAGGTAGAGGCTCTTGTCGCCATCGCGCAGCTCGCAAGCTTCATGCACACCCGTCGAGGCTCCGCTCGGCACGGCGGCACGCCCAATAGCACCCTGATCGGTGTAGACATCGACTTCAACTGTGGGGTTGCCGCGGCTGTCAAGAATCTGGCGCCCCTTGATTCCTATTATCTGACTCATTTTACTGGTTGATAATTTGGTTAATAATTGATTGATACTATCGTGGCCACTATTCCTCCTGTCAGCCTACTGGCCTTCATTTGGCGACCACACAAGAGTGCAAATATACAAAATGATTTTCTTTCGTGCAACTTTTCTGCACATCGGGCAACCAAAAAGCCAACCGCACAAGCGATTGGCTTCGATGGTGATTCACCGCAACCGAGGCTTCAGCCTACATTGCGTTCACTTTGAGCATACACTTCGACTTGAGGTTGGCGGCCTTGTTCTTGTGGATAACCGAACGCTTGGCCAACTTGTCGATGATAGAGACCATCTTGGGGAGTTGCTCTGCGGCGGCAGCCTTGTCGTTGAGGGCGCGGAAGTCGCGCAACGCGTTGCGCATGGTCTTCGCATAGTAGCGGTTCTCTACCCTTCTCTTCTCATTCGAGCGAATCCTCTTTTTTGCTGACTTGTGGTGTGCCATAAATTCTTATTGTTCTGTTTCTATTTGCTTTTGTTATTTTTGTACCGCGTGCGGGATTCGAACCCGCGATTTTGAGAATGAAAATCTCACGTCCTGGGCCATCTAGACGAACGCGGCCTTGCACTTTTGCAGCAGCCAACTCCCGCAAAAAGTGGGTGCAAAATTACCAACTTTTCTTCAAACAGCCAAATTTTTTTCAACACCGATGGTTGATAACCATCTTCAATCACTCCGTATCTGCTTGAAAACGAAAACCCAAACGCTTCCCCGTTACCAGCGATTTTTTGTCGAAATTGCTCTTCATCTCCCCCACCGAGACCATCTTCACTTCATCATAGGGAGGGGTCAGAAGGTCAAAATTGGTGGTGTATTCGATGGCCGATTCCACTATTCCTTGTACCGCAGTGGGCGTCAGCTCTGTAGAGCCAAAGTTGGTGTAGAGCATTCCCAACTCGCGCTTTCCTTCGATGAAGTAGTGATTTTCGCGGTTGACGAACACACGACCAATCATATACCCCAAGTCGTTGTCGCGCTGGTAGGCAAAACTATCGGCAAGGAAATTATAGATGTGTATCACGCCGCAATACGACCTCGTGCTGTCCTCGCGTATGTAGGGTGATTTCATCACTTGGTGGTCGCGCGAGAATTCGAAGACGTTGGTGTGCATCATGAAGAGCAGTATGTCGCCCCCGAACTTCACCTCAAACTCAAAGTCGCCGCGGTCAGTAAACTCGAAGGCCACCTCGCGCCCACTGCGACGGCATTCGTCGCGGAAGAGTTCTATCAGCTCGCGCGTAGTGCGTCGGAAGAGTTCAAAGCCTGAACGAGTCATCTGGTACACGTTCTCTTTCAGTTCGCTTTTGCCAAACACAAGGTCGCGCAACGATTCTTTCAGTTCCATTTTTTCAGCGTTTTTTGTGGTGAGTATAACGCCCCCGTCGTGGAATTATTGCCCTGATTGCATCTTCTGACCCCATTTTTTCGCTCCGCTCCAAAGTCGCCTTTTTGCTGACTGCCGCCCTCAACCTATCTGACCTGTATCGACCCCGTATTTTCACCGTCCGGATACGGACTTGATACGGAGCGGATACGGAGCGGATACGGAGCGGATACGGAGCGGATGGCTGGGTGTCAAAGATTGTATCTTCGCCACATCATAGCGAAGTTAGAAACTTCGCCTCCTTGCCCACTATGCCGATGCCTACCCGAGACAGGAGGAAAATGGGGCAGGCGGCTGGGAGGCAAAGATTGTATCTTCGCCACATCATAGCGAAGTTAAAAACTTCGCCTCCTCGCCCACTATGCCGATGCCTACCCGAGACAGGAGGAAAATGGGGCAGGTGGCTGGGAGGCGAAGATTGTATCTTCGCCACATCACAGCGAAGTTAGAAACTTCGCCTCCTTGCCCACTATGCCGATGCCTACCCGAGACAGGAGGGAAATGGGGCAGGCG
>JAFTBM010000069.1 GCA_017455205.1 Bacteroidales bacterium | reverse complement strand
TATGATTATCCGCATTTGTCACAAAAGCGGCCTGAAAGGCCAAAAAGCAAACAGCCCAGGGCGCTGCCCTGGGTATAGAACGTGCAGTAGCTACGCCCTAAAAGGGCAAAAGCTTGTTTTTTGTCCTTATTGTGTTGTTTGCGGATAGTCATTAATGGAATTGTACACAACTAAATGAACCTAATTCATTTATGGGATGTGCAACAACAACATCCGAACAGAGCTAACCCCTTTTAGTCGCTGCTGCGGATGCCGACTTTATGGAGATAACCGCAAGCCACTGACAATAGCCAATAGTCGATAAATATGAACCCGCCAACTGAAACCCGTCGTAGGCCGCGAAATTGACCACCTAAATCAGCAAATCACACACCAATTCTCAATTTTCAATTTTCAATTTTCTATACCCTATAACCCACAACCTATAACCTTTTCCCCAACCACTTGGTCCGTGTCATCTCCGTGTCATCTCCGTGTCAACTCCGTGTCACGTCCGAGTGGAGTCGGACTTAACACGGACCAAACACGAACCATGCACGAACCAAACATGGTGCAAGTCCCTACTGGCAGCACCTCTGAATTCCACCTTTATGCATTCGCTCCACCTCAACAAATTCACCAAAACAGATGGCCTTGATGCCTCCTATTCCCCTGCCGAAGCCCTTCCCGAATTTAGTGTGTAGGGTATAACTTGATATATTATCCTCGGACGACACATTCAAATGCCTTGCATTTACAGCTCTTGGCAACGATTGTCTGCAATAATATTTAAGGCACTATTGGCAGCCGCCTTAAAAAAAATATGCCACTTCAAAAAAAATACTTATTTTTGCAGGAGAAAGAAGAATATTAATAATAGTGTAAAAGCATAGGATATAGCACATTAGCATAGCAGCAGAATACTAAAAGACGAAGCGTTTTCGCTTTTCGACAGCAAGTCCGAAACCTGGAAAATTTCACGACTGTAGTAGCTTGAGAAAGCCAAGACGCTCGCGGGTTGACCGTGAGCTTTCTTGTTAGCACTACAGGTAATTCCAGGACCTCGGACTTGAACAAAGAAGTTCGCGGTTTTTTTTATTCTGTTCTCGGAACGTAAATAATATTTAAGGTTCTTCCGGCAAATGCGTAGGTGAGAAGCAATAAATGAAGCTGGCATTTCTATTGTAAATGCTAAAAACGTACGGGATGCAACCTATCCATTTAGCAGATGAACCAAAAATAAGAAAACATGACACGATTATCAACAAACTAAACAAATCAAACATACCAAACATGAGAAAAGCAGTATTCATTTGGGCACTCCTGACGGGTATTATCGGTATGAGTGCCTCCGCTTACGATTTCAAGGCGATTTCGCCAAGTGGGCATAAAGTGCACTACAATATAGTCAGTGGCAATTCAGTAGCGGTATCGGGCATAGATAGAACGGACACCATCCGTTGCTTCCGCTTCAGTGCAGACGAGATGCAAGGCATCACCGCTGGGTATGCCGGTGAGGTGAAAGGCAATCAGATGGTTTATTCCTATGTGTCTTCCAACAACACTTATAAGCTCGACACCCTCACATGGCATAGTCAGACTGAAGCCAAGTTGCACTGGGAGCGTGTGAGCGACTCCGCCTCGTTCCTCATAGACGACCGCTACACCTCGTTTGGCCAGCAGGCATACCTCCGCACCTACATCCTCGCCTTCATGAACCGCCGCGTTACGGGCGATGACAATGGCTTCATGCTCATGACAATGCTTGCTGCCCACGGTTCGGGCAACATCCATGCTTGGTTTGAGCTGCCTCCAGTTCCTCGTTGCGACACGGCTTCCCTTATCGACGTCAGGCTCACCCAGATGTACCGCAAATACTATGACCGCTGCTACATCGACTATAAGATTGGTGATGCTTGGTATGCCCGCGAAATCAACGTGGAAGGAATTGACGTCAATATAAATAACTTTGCCTCGGTATATGCAGCCTATACCATGCCTGCTGCCCTGGCGCAACAAAGCAGTTATAACATCCGCGTGCGATACAAAAGCGCAGACCGTGGCAACAGCTATGGCTATGCCTGGGCAATTGATAATTTGGCCTTTGTGGCGGCTAAAGCACAAAATAACCTGACTATACCCAATAGCGTGGCCTACGGAGGGCATACCTATTCCGTGAATCGGATTGAGGACAACGCATTTAATGGAAATGTGGATTTAACTGGAGTAAGTTTGCCATATAGTATAACTTCCATCGGAGACGGAGCATTCAGAGGATGTAAAAGGCTTGTTGGTACATTGGCATTGCCAAGCAGTCTTACCTCCATTGGCGCAGGTGCTTTTAACGGTTGTTCGGGGCTATCAGGGACGCTGACGATACCAAGCAGTGTTACCTCCATTGGTGCAGGTGCTTTTAACGGTTGTTCGGGGCTATCAGGCACGCTGACGATACCAAGCAGTGTTACCTCCATTGGTGCAAGTGCTTTCGATGAATGTGGATTCACTGATATCACTATCGGGCGTAATGTCGCTGCAATTGGTAGATGGGCGTTTGCTGGCTGTTCCTCAATCACTTCTATCTCTGTCGTTGCTGGCAATACGACTTACGATAGTCGTGGTGGATGCAACGCAATTATCGAAACCTCCACCAACACGCTTATTCAGGGTTGTAGTAATACCATTATTCCGAGTGGTATTACAACTATTGGGTATGGTGCTTTCAGCGGTATGAGAACACTTACTGGTACCTTGGCAATACCAAACAGTGTTACCACGATAGACACAGCAGCATTTGATGTATGCACTGGACTAACTGGAGTAACATTTGGTAGTGGACTCGTCTCGATTGGCACCTATGCTTTCGATGGCTGTAAAAATATCGGAGAATTGACATTCACAGGATTAACCCCTCCTACAATTGGAAATTATGCGTTTTACGGAGTATCATCAACCATACCTGTGTGGGTGCCGTGCATTTCAGGGCCGGATTATTATTCAGCACTGCAAAGCTACTTTATCAACATTAAGTTCAGTGAAGGGCAGATGGCATTCACGGCTGTGTCGGCAGACAATAGTAAAGGTTCTGTCGAGGTGATTACCGCCCCCACATGCGGCAGCCCTTATGCCGTAGTGCGGGCAGTGCCCTCTTCGGGGTATCATTTTTTGCGATGGAGCACAGGGGCGACGGATAATCCTCTTGGGGTGGCTGTAAGCAGTGGCACCACAATCACTGCCTACTTCGAGGCTGATGCTGTGCCTCAGCCCACGCAATACACCCTGACGGTGGTTAGTGCCGACCCGAGCATGGGCAGCACCATGGGCGGTGGCACCTATGCAGCTAGCGCTACGGTATCCATTGCCGCCATACCCTCCAGCGGCTACCACTTCCTCCACTGGCAGGATGGCAATACCGACAATCCACGCAGCATTACCGTTACGGCCAATGCCACCTATACTGCCTACTTCGAGGCTGATGCACCCACGCAATACACCCTGACGGTGGTTAGTGCCGACCCGAGCATGGGCAGCACCATGGGCGGTGGCACCTATGCAGCCAACGCCACGGTATCCATTGCCGCCATACCCTCCAGCGGCTACCATTTCTTCCACTGGCAGGATGGCAATACCGACAACCCGCGCAGCATTACCGTTACGGCCAATGCCACCTATACTGCCTACTTCGAGGGCGGGGTAGGAATTGAAAGTCGGGAGCAGCCTGTTGCCAATATTTACACTTCTTCAGGTCAAATCATTGTAAAGACAAATGAACCACAAGATGTGGCAGTGTTTGATATGGTAGGAAAACACATAGTTACAGCGAAAACAACCAGCGACGGTTTAACTCTACAGGTCAGACAGGGAGTTTACCTTGTTAAAGTAGGCAGTAATCCAGCGCAAAAGGTAGTGGTGGTCGAGTAGTAAATAGGTAAAGTATGCTCAAGTGTCCACATCTGCACCTGCAGACGTGAACGCTTGAGCATGCCGTATCTCCGTAGCGTCTCATCTTTTCCGACATACATTTTCCTGCCGATTGCCTATTTTGGAGACATTCTCGCCGTCGAAGTGTGTGTTTGTCTATACCGCAGGGGAAGGTTAGAATTGGAACAGCCAGTTAACCTTGTTGGCGAGTTAGGTGATGACGAGGATGTCCACGTAGGCCATGCCGAGGTATTCGCAACCTTCACCTTCATCTCGGGCATGAAAGTGTCAATTTCTCCACGACGGTATCTTTCCCGTTGTATATTGCACAAAAAATCATAACTTTGTACACGTCTAAATCGCGGGTCTTCATCGTTGTATACTTTTCGATTCTAACTACAAAGATGCAAATTCCTGCGGTTTCTTCGTACACAATTTTTATGCGTCTGTGTGTAATTCGGGAATTTTATGTAAATTTGCAGTCGCTAATTGTATGAATAGCGGTATACACAACAAACCTACTATGAGCAATCTTCGCCACATAGTCTCCCTTACCAATTTGCCCATGACCCATATATCCATTGTCAGCACTGAACGTACCATCGGGGCATGTATCATTGGTGACCATCGTCCGTAAAACCTCCTACTATGACCAACCGACCTATACGCCCACTCTTGTTTCCTTTCGCGATTGCTTTCCTCCTGGATTTCTCTCCATCGGTTAGTGCACAATTTCTGCCCCGCGATGCCCTCACCCGACTCAAGTTCGAAGTCCGTGCCGATGCTGAAGCCTGGGGAGGCCAAAGCAGTACCCTTGGCTTTCACGGGCGCTACTTTAATATTATGGCTGGTGGCAATCTCGGCAATAGTTTCAGCTATTATTTCCGTCAGCGTATGAAACCTGAGGCTGGCAGCATCGCCTTTTTCGACAACACAGACTTCCTCTACCTCAACTACCAACCCTCCCCCCGATGGCGCCTCCGTTTCGGCAAGGATGCGATGGCTTTGGGCGGATTTGAATATGATGCACCCCCCATTGATGAATACCTCACCAGCGAGTATTGGAACAATATCTACTGTTTCCAACTCGCTGCCAGTGCGGCTTACCTCTTTGCCGATGGGAGGCATACCCTCACCTTCCAAGCCAGCCAATCCCCCTACCTTCGCTCCCTGGGTCTCAACTGGGACGATGGGCTTTGGGCTTACAACCTGCAATGGGGCGGGGCACTTGGGCAGCATTGGCAGGTCCTATGGTCCACCAGCCTCATTGAGCGACAGCGAGGCACCTATATGAACCTTACTATGCTGGGTACACGGGTGGCCTACCAGCGATGGAGTCTCTATCTTGACCTGATGCACCACGCCCTCGGCTGGAACGACTGGGGTCGCAACTATGGCGGCGTGCTGCGTTCCGACCTGCAACTCTCTCCTTCGCTGACGCTCTTCGTAAAAGGAAGCTGCGAAAAGAACACCTCCAAGCTCGACCTTGCCTCTCCTCAATGGCTCGACCAACTGGTCCCAGCTGGGCATACTTTCACCAAAGGCGGACTCGGGTGTGAGTATCGCCCCAAGGGAATGGAAACCGTCAGGCTGCACTGCTATGCTGCCCTGCTCTTCGACCATGAATACAATGCCCAGACTTGGCGTTCTTTCACTTTCAACATGGGAGCCTCGTGGGGCATTGATTTCGCAACATTAATCCACAAGGAATAGCGGCGGACGGCAGCACCCGAGGCCCACTATCCCTCCACCAGTATTAACCAACCGCATGACAGAAAATAATCCCAACCCGCGCCACCACCGCCTCGGCCCAGTGCTCAACCCCTTGGAGACGTTCCTTCACCACACAATAGGCTCCAAAGACTCCCCCGCGACCTCACCAGGAGGCAACGAAGGCAAACCCGAAAAGTACCATCGCAAGATGAAGTTTACCACCTCACGCAGCCTTGAGGCTATCCTCTTCCTCTCCCTCTTCCTCGCCTTCTTCGGCCTGCTGGCCTGGAAGATGACCCTTCCCCACATGCTCAACACCTTTATGCAGACCGCTTACCACCTGCTACTCGAGACAGTGTTCTACATCATGGCCATCTGCGTTCTGATGGGGGCAGTCTCCAAACTGCTCACCGAGTTCGGCGTGGTGCGCCTGCTGGAGAATATTCTCCGCCCCCTCATGCGCCCGCTCTACAACCTCCCCGGCGTGGCTGCCCTCGGTGCAGTGATGACCTTCCTCAGCGACAATCCTGCCATCATCTCGCTGGCCAAGGACAACAATTTTGCCCGCTATTTCAAGAAGTACCAGCTCGTCTCCCTCACCAACTTCGGCACCGCTTTCGGCATGGGGCTGGTGGTGATTGCCTTCATGACGGGTCTCGGCTATGGCAAAGGAGCCTTGGTGGGCCTGCTGGGTGCAGTCATTGGCAGCATCATCAGCACCCGCCTGATGCAGCACTTCACCCTCAAAGCCTACCCCGAGATGGACAGCCCTGCCACCGACTCGGTGGGTTCCGAACAAAACATCTCGTTCAAGAGCGAAGGCTCCCTCTTCCAACGCTTCCTCAATGCGATGCTTGACGGCGGCAAAAGCGGGGTGGGCATCGGCATCGCCATCATCCCTGGCGTGCTCTGCATCAGCACCTTGGTGATGATGCTTACTTTTGGCCCAGCAGGCGATGGAGGTGAATACCTCGGCGTGGCCTACGAGGGTGTCCCCGTCATCACCTGGCTCGCCAACAAGGTCAGCTGGCTCTTCCAGTGGCTCTTCGGTTTCACCCACGGTGCCCTCGTCTCTTTCCCCATCACCGCCCTTGGAGCCGTAGGGGCAGCCATCGGTCTTGTCCCCCGCTTCATCGCCGAGGGAATGATTGACAACAATGCTGTGGCCGTCTTCACCGCTATGGGTATGTGCTGGAGCGGCTACTTAAGCACCCATACGGCTATGCTCGACAGCCTCGGCTACCGCCGCCTCATCGGAAAAGCCATCAGTGCCCACACCATCGGTGGCCTCTGCGCCGGCATCGCTGCCCACTGGCTCTGGGTTCTCCTTGCTTGGATAATCTGACACCTCCCTGCGGTACGCACAAACTCATTCTCTCCCTCTTCGACGGCGAGTATGACTCTAAAATAGGCAATCCAAAAGAACCATGATATGCACGATGCCATTAAAACATACCTGGCCGACCTTAACAAGCAGTATTCCTCTGGTGTCGCCCACGAGCATTCCTATCGCGGACCGCTGCAGAACCTGCTCGCAGCCCTGCTGCCCAAGGGCTATACCATCGTCAACGAGCCAACCCGCGAGAAATGTGGTGCACCAGACTATATCATCCTCAAGGGCAACATCCCTGTGGCTTACATCGAAGCGAAAGACCTGCAGGACAACGACCTCGATGGTCGCCGTGAGCACCGTGAGCAGTTCGACCGCTATAAGCACTCGCTCGACCATATCGTCTTCACCGACTACCTCGACTTCCACCTCTACGAGCAGGGCGAATATGCCAACGCGGTGCGCCTGGCCGAGGTGAGGGGCGACAAGATAGTGCTATGCGACAGCATCGCCGACCGTTTCGTCCAGCTGATTGACTGCCTGGCCAAGGCAACGCCCCAACGCATCACCTCGCCCTCGCGCCTGGCCACGGTGATGGCTGGCAAAGCCCGTCTGCTGGCAGGGGTGATTGAGCAAGCCCTGGTGGGCGACAAGGAGCAGACGTCCGAGTTGGCCAATCAGATGAGGGTATTTCAAGAGTTCCTTATCCACGACCTCAACGAGAAGACTTTTGCCGACATCTACGCCCAGACCATTGCCTACGGCCTCTTCTCGGCTCGGCTCAACGACCCTACACCCGACGACTTTTCTCGCGCCGAGGCCAACGAGCTGATACCGAAGAGCAACCCCTTCCTGCGCCGCATATTCAACGATATTGCTGGCTATAACGTCGACAACCGCATCGCATGGATTGTCGACGATCTGGTGGAGGTGTTCCGGGTAACCGACATGACGAAGGTGATGCGCGGTTTCGGCGGCACCTCCGGACGCACCGACCCAATGATGCACTTCTACGAGGACTTCCTGGGTCAATACGACCCCGCCTTGCGCGACAAACGCGGCGTCTACTACACCCCACAGCCTGTGGTGGACTTCATCGTCCGTGCCGTGGACGACATACTGAAGCGCGACTTCAACCTGCCGATGGGGCTGGCTGACAACTCGAAGATAGAGCACAAGATAGTGAACGACTGGTACCACGCCTCGAAAACAAAGGGCGACACCAAGACTATCAGCGAAACAATCCACCGCGTGCAGATACTCGACCCCGCCACGGGCACAGGCACCTTCCTTGCCACCGCCATACGCCAGATACACGCCAATATGGAAGGCCAATGGGGTGTGTGGAACGACTATGTGGAGCAACACTTGTTGCCTCGACTGAACGGCTTCGAGCTGATGATGGCACCCTACACCATCGCACACCTCAAACTCAATATGGTACTCCGCGAGACGGGCTACACCGCGAGCAGCGACAAGCGTCTGCGCATCTACCTCACCAACAGCCTCGAGGAACACAATGCCGAGACCGGCACCATCTTTGCCGCCGCCATCAGCCAGGAGGCCTCGGAAGCCAGCCGCATTAAGCGCGATACGCCTGTAATGGTGATGATGGGCAACCCACCGTATAGCGGCAGCAGTCAGAACAGGGGTGCCTGGATTATGCAATTGATGGAAAGGTACAAAAAGGAGCCTGGTGGTGAATTGCCGTTGCAGGAACGTAATCCCAAGTGGCTGAACGATGATTATGTAAAATTTATCCGCCTTGCACAAGATTACATAGAAAAGAATGGTGAAGGAATCATTGGCTTTATCAATCCTCACGGTTATCTTGACAACCCTACGTTCAGAGGGATGCGCTGGAATCTACTGAAAACTTTCGACAAAATCTACACCATTGATTTGCACGGAAACAGCAAAAAGAAAGAGGTGTGTCCAGACGGAAGCAAGGACGAGAATGTCTTTGACATCATGCAAGGCGTGAGCATCAACCTGTTTGTTAAGACAGGCAAAAAAAACAAAGATGAACTCGGAAAGGTGTACCACAAAGACCTGTACGGTTCTCGCCAAAGCAAATATGATTTTCTCGATGCGGAAACACTTGATACTGCAGGATACAAAGAGATAACCCCCAAAGCACCAATGTACTTCTTTGTACCAAAAGACTTCGGGCTAGAAGAAACCTATATGACAGGATTTAAGGTAGATGAATTATTTAAACTAACACTACTAGGGCCTAATTCTCATAGAGATGAATTTGCAATATGCTTTACAGAAATAGATGCAAAGAAACATATCAAAGACTTTAAGGATAGAAGCATTTCTAACGATGCTATTCGTGATTTGTATAACTTGCGCGATAATAGAGATTGGAAATTAGAGAACGCAAGGAAAACGATTCCCCATGACACCGAACCTGTTAAGTGTTTATATCGCCCATTTGACTTTAGGTATATGCTGTATGGCGATTTTGCATTTGATTATTTACGTCCTCAATTGAATGATAATTTGCTAAGAGAAAATATTGCATTGGTAACAACAAAACAAAATAGAGATAATTGTGCGGTATTTTTGACATCATTACCTTTGGGACAGCATAAGATTTCAGATCCATATGATGGGAGCTATGCAATGCCTCTCTACCTTTACCAAGACAGCCTAGAAGGAGAGGTCCGCATTCCAAACCTTAATAGTGAGATTGTTTTGCAAGTCGAGGACTCTCTCGGTGAGACTGTCGAGCCGCAAGAACTTTTCGACTACATCTACGCTGTGCTGCATTCTCCTGCCTACCGCACCAAATTCAAGGAGTTCCTCAAAATCGACTTCCCTCGTATTCCTTACCCTGCAAGCAAAGAGGAATATCACTGGCTGTCGGCAATCGGCAGCCAGCTGCGACGGCTTCACCTGATGGAGGAGGTGCCACCGACGAAGTATGCCCAGTTCAACACACCGGGCGACAACCTTGTGGACAAGCCGGCATACAAGGACGGCTGCGTCTGGATAAACAAAGAGCAATGCTTCGCCGATGTTCCCGAAGAGGCTTGGTACTTCTACATCGGGGGCTACCAGCCCGCCCAAAAGTGGCTCAAAGACCGCCGCGGCCGCACACTCACCTACGACGACATCACTCACTACCAAAAAATTATCTCCATCCTCCTTGAGACCGCCCGCCTGATGAAGATTATCGACGAAGAATAGCCCCTTTCCCGCCACGACAATATCCCCCACTGCCCCCCGCTTTTGATGGAAAATCGGGCTGCGGGAGAATAGTGTGTTGGTAGGGACTTGAGCCGTGTTTGGTGCGTGCATGGTTCGTGTTTGGCCCGTGTTAGGTCCGTATCGAGTCGGAGGTGACACGGAGGTGACACGGAGATGACACGGAGATGACACGGACCAAGTCCCAATTGGAAATTGAAAGGTTATAGGTTATGGGTTATAGGTTATAGAAGTAATCTGAATAATCAGAGTAATCTGATTATTCTGACTACTCTGATTACTCTGATTATTCCGATTGTCTCGGATGTGGGGGTTGGGGTTAGGGGAGGATGATTAGGCGGCGGGCGGGGAGGCTGTCGGGGCGGAGGAGGTAGACACCGGCGGCGGGTGCGGGGAGGGTGGTGTGGAAGGCGGTGGCGTGGTGGCGCTGGAGGAGGCGGCCGCTGATGTCGTAGAGGGTGAGGGTGCGGCCTTCGGCGCCGAGGATGTGGATGGTGGCGCCGAGGGTGTAGATGCGGATGCTGTCGGCTGGGAGGTCGTTGATGCCGAGGGTGCCGTCGGGTGCGAAGTAGGCGGTGAGGGTGAGGTCGGAGGTGGCGTTGAAGAGGAGTAGTTCGTCGGTTTG
>JAFTBM010000068.1 GCA_017455205.1 Bacteroidales bacterium | reverse complement strand
TTCCTTGGTGTGTAGCGAAGTTAAAAACTTCGCTTCCTTGTTAAAAAGCTGCTTCAAGGTCGGCATTGGTTATGGGGCTGATGGTGAGTGTGGCGGGGTTGGAAAGGGCGGCGGCGGCTTGGATAAGGGCGGCTGCCTGGGCGTCGTAGGTGGCCCGTGCAGCCTCGGCCTCGGCTGTTTTTTGCAGAAGGTTGGCGCGTAGGGCGGCGGTGGCCTCATCGTCGGCGGTGGGTGCAATGAAAAGGGAGGGGGTCAGGGTCAGGGCCAGGGGTGCGGTGTAGAGTGGGGTGTCGACCTCGTCGGCGTATTCCACCACGGTGAAAGCACGGCGGTGGTGGATGCGGAGGCTTTGCCCGAGGTAGAGGGCCTCGAAAGACAGCGAGAAGTCGCCACAGGGCAGGGTGGCGGGCAGTTGGATAAGGGCCAGGTTATCCTGCAAAGTGAGGGGCAGGTCGGGGTACTGCTCGCCCGTGGTGCGGCGGGTGAGGCAGGCGGTGGCGTTGGATAGTTGCGAGGTATCCAGCGGGAGGGCGTTTTGTCCGTCGGCGGTGGTGAGCATAGGCAGTGCCAGGGTGAGGCTATTGCCACGGGGTATATTCATAGCGTTACCTTTTTGTTGTTGAACGTGCGCAGATTGTCGATTGAGACGGGGTGGGGGTGGCCGATGGGGTTGCCGAGGTGGTCGGTCTGTTGGATGCCCCGCATACGGGTGGATTTCATATTAAAGCGTAGGCCGCAAGCGTAGGCGTGGGGGAAGGATACCACTTCGCCACGGAGGTTATAGAATTGGATAGCAAAGAGCGAGCGGCGTCCGCGGGTGTTCTCGGTGGTGTCGATCAGACGGACGGCATCCACACGGCGAATGGTGTCGGCTGTTTGTGCCGTGGTGGTGGTGGATGTGGGTTTCTTTTTCATTGGGTGCAAATATACGGAAAATAGTGCAATGGTGGAGGGACACTGGGAGGCGAAGATTGTATCTTCGCCACTGGGAGGCGAAGATTGTATCTTCGCCATAATTTAGCGAAGTTAAAAACTTCGCTTCCTTGTTGTATAGCGAAGTTAAAAACTTCGCTTCCTTGGTGTGTAGTGAAGTTAAAAACTTCGCTTCCTTGGTGTGTAGTGAAGTTAAAAACTTCGCTTCCTTGGTCAGAGCGTTTTCCCGCCAATACGCAGAAAGCCTGTTGAGGTGGAGGTGGCGACTTGACGGCGGAGCAGGCGGCTGTATTTGGTCCAAATGAGTTTATCCACGGCGTCGGAAAAATGGGTGGCCTCCTCGGCAGGAACGCCACTGTCCCGTCTTTCGGAAGATTTATCCTTTTCAAGTTTTCCCGCCACCTGTTTCACTCGGCTATTATTCATTGAAATGAGTGCGTATTTGCATTTGTCGCCGTTGATGCGGAAGCGTGGAAATTGGGAGTCTTGCTCGCCGAGGATAATGCCCCAAAGTAGGTATTTGTCGCTTTGCGGAGGCTCCATGCCGGGGTGTGTTACGCTTTGCACCTGCCAGCCGTGGCGTTGGAGGTAGGCGATAGCCATTTCGTTGAACGTGAGTGAGTTTAAGATGTTAGGGTTGCGGTGGTCGCCGTAGCGGTCGCGGTAGAACACCAGGTGGCGACAGGTGTGGGCAGCGTAGTAGGTGCAAAACTGTTCAAGTAGCTGCTCGATCATTAAGTGGCCAGAGGTGTCGGGCTTGACGAAAAACTCGTTAATCATGGTTTGGCAGACGTAGGAGGTGGGGGAGTTGGAGGCATAGTCGTAGTGGTGTGGCTGTTGCACTGTCATAACGCAGATAGAGCTTCCCCAGTCGAAAGATAGTTCAAGTGGTGCGGAGGGGTCGCAGTCTTTATCCAATGTGGAGGGGTTGGGGGGTGCGGTGGTGGTGAGTAGAGTCTCGGCCCCGAGGGAGCGGAGGGCGTCGGTGTCGAAATGGTTATAATAGACGTGTCGGCGTTCTTGCAGGTTGTAGAAGCAATCCTCCACTTTGTCATAGTAGAGGTTCATGATTTCGGTCATAAAGATGAGAGAGGGCAGCTGGCGTTGGTTCTTCAATAGGTAGTCGAAGCCGAGCATTTGGAGGTTATCGAAGGCGTTGGATAGGGTAAAAAGCACCCCATCGCGACTGATGAAGGGTGCTATCTGGTGGCGCAGGCGTTGCACCTCGTTCCACTGGCGGCGGAAGGTGGCCAGGGCGTCGGACTTGGTGGAGGGTGCGGCGTCGGCGGCGCGGTAGGCTGCGACGGTGGCGAGGAGGTCGGTTTGGAGCAATACTATCCTGTTCCACGTGTCGAATAGCCGTATGCCCCGTTCAGTATAGTAGTAGTCAGCATATTCAAGCACCCAGCGGCCTTCTTTATTCACGGGCATAGAGGTGGAATATTTGAAGCCGTGGTGAAAGGGCAGGTGGCCAAAAAACTCGCGGTTGCCTCGGTTGGTGGGCGTTACTTCATTGTTATATTGCTCGCGGTCAATCAAAAGTGCCTCGTCCACAATTTCATAGTCGGTATTAGCACCACGGCCACTGCCGGCTTCGCTTTGTGAAATGAGTGCGAAGCGTGTGCCGTTGGAGAAAGAAATGATATTGTCGAACTTGTTAAGTGTCTCGTAGCTGTCTTTATACCATGCGGGTGGGCGTTTGCCAATAACATAGTTTACCTCCTTTTGGTAGCCAATTTGTCCGAGCAGTTTGAGCGAGGAGGGCAGGGTGCGGGTCAGCAATTGGCCGTAGGTGCGGCCTGTTATGGCAATAACAGCTTTGGGCATCATGCGAATGAGGCGGTCCATTGTGAAGCCTATATCAAAGCTTTTGCCTGTGCCACGGCCTTCGACACACACCTCTTTCGGTGCTTGCAGTAGGAGCTTGGGCAATTGTGCACGGTTAGCTGATAGCTGTATTTCGGCCATAGGCGGGAGCATTAGGTATTAATCAGCACCTCGGCCTCGGCGTCGGAGGTAATGGTATCGTCTACGGCGGCCAGCAACTGGCTACGCACCTCGGGGGGTAGGGCGGCGAGCAGCTTTTGATTTAGCAGGAAGTGTTTGCCGTCGCCCACATTCACCTGTATGTTCACCGTGTTCTGCTCCATCAGCCGTGGGTCAAGCCTTTCGGCGGGCAGTTTGTCAAGGTACTTTTGCAGGGTGGCGAGGTTCTTGGCGCGGATCTTTTCGTCCCCACCGGGCGCGGATATTTCTTTCATTAGGTTTTCAAGGAAAAAGCTTTCGAGGAAGTCTCGCTGATAGTCAAGATAGTTGCCCCACGTCTGGCGTGCAAAGTCTACGTATTTGGCTGCCGTGGCGTAGCTCATTTCCTTTGCAGCCATCAGTTTGCGAATGCAGACATTCCGCTGCGGGAAGTCGCGCAAAAGGCCGTAAGCAAAAACGCACGTGTCGATCATGCGCTGGTGGGTCGGTGTCAGGGCGTTGGAAGTGCCAGTGTTGATGTATTCACGCACCACCTCAAAGTCGGCGTCGAAGGCTGTTGCAAGTGCTTTATTCATGTGGGTTGGTATCTGAAAAAAGGGCAAAAGTAAAAGCACCCAGCGCGTGTAAAATCATAAACCTAACAATGGCAGTTGTGTGGTGGGTTGTTTGCGCCAGGTGCTTAAATCTTAAAAAAGGCCGCCGTCGGTGAAGAAAGCAAAGTGGGGGGAGGGGAGAGAAAGAAGGCCGGCGGCGGCACTATTCGGTGGCTATTCGCCTTCCTCTTCGCTCTCCTCGGCTGCGGCGGCGGAGGCTGCTATCAGAGGCAGGCCGTGGGTGGCATCCTCGGGCGACCAGCCCTCGTAGAAAATCTGAGGCATCGGGGTGTCCCACTCTATGTTGAGGGTGAGACCGTTTTGGTCGGTAACGGCTTTGCCACTGGTGGCTTCCACACCGTCGGCCACCTGTGCACCACGGTAGAGGTCGCCCAAAAGGTGGATTTCACCATTGTTGAGCACCACCACAACGATCATTTCCTGGTTGATCATTGTGCCGAGGAAGCCGAGTATCTTTTTCTTGAACGAGGGGTGGAACACTTCAAGCGTGGCCTTGAACGAGCGGCTGCCCACACCTGCCCCTTGCACGGCATATTTCAGCTCGCCGAGGTCCTTGGTGCAATACAGCTTTGCAAAGCCTTTGCCCGAGGCCACTGTGAATGCTTGGCCCTCCATAGTGGCAGAGCCAATCTCCACGTAATCCACAAAGTTGGTTTTCACATTGGCCAGTGTGGCATTAATGGCCGTTACGTCTGTCTGCGGAATGAAATACATCAGTTTCACACCACTCATTTTGTTCTGGCAAAAGTCTTCGTTTGCCAGGCTTTCAATTGTGAGGTTGCAGGTACTCATATTGTTTTTTTTTTTGTTTGCTGGTTAATAATCTGTTAGTGATTTTGCGGGCGGTGGGTGTGCGGTTCATCAGCGGCCAGGTGGGCCGTGGTGGGGCGCTGCCCACCGCCTGCTATTCACGATTCATCATTCAGGGTTGTTGGAGTTGGCAGCTGCGTCTGCCACCGTGGAGACGGCGGAGGCATAAACGAGGTCGTTGTTCTCAAAACCGACACCTTCGTACCAATGGCCGAGCACGTTGACGTCGCGCTTGTCGGCCTGAATGTCGAAATTGCCAGCCTCGTCGCTACGCTTGACGATGTGGAGAATGTTTTCGGGGGTGGTGGCCCAAATGTCGGTTGTGCCACTCATAGAGGGGACACCAACGATTTCGTGGTTAGTCTGGTCCACCTTCATGCTCAGGCCGCTGGCCGAGGCTACGTCGTAGTAGCCGAGTGCGCGGAGCTTACGGAAGTAGGCGGTAGCCATTTCGGGGGCCACAAAGATGACCATGCGGCGGCTCTTCAAGTAGCCGGGGATGGCATCCTCGAAAGCCTCTATCTGGTCGAAAATGTCGGCATTGGTCAGTGCGCCAATACCAGCCACGGAGTGGATAGGATAGGAGGCATTGGCGGCTGCCCTGATGATGGCCTTGAAACCGTTCATGGCCGAGGCGGCGGTGGAGGCTGTGCCGGTGGTGGGTGCTACGCGCACGCCCTTGTACACCATATTCAGCTCGCGATCCTCGGCAATCTTGCCGGCCACAAGCTCTTCCAATATGTAGCGCACGATGGGCCACTCTTTGAGCTGCTGGCTGTCGCCTGCCAGGAAGCCGAGCCAATTGTCCTCGATGGCGTCGGGTGCAAATTGCAGGTCCACTTTCATTTTGTGGAGCGGGATGACGTTGGGCGTGAAGGTGGTGTTGCCTTTGGCCGTGAAGCCATGCTGGTAGGCTTGGATAACCTCAGTCTGCGCCACATTGGCAGCCTCGTAGACTGTCTCGTCAGTGGTCAAGTGGCGAATGCCGGCGATGGCCAGCGTCTCGCTGGGTGCGGTCAGTTTGGCAAACAGGCGCGAGGCGTTGTTTTGCCCTTTGGTGTAGTAACTCCCAAACTGAGTTACGATGTCGGTGGTGGTAATGGCCATAATGTTTATGGGTTTTAGGGGTTAGTGTTTCAGGGTTTATGGTTTATAGGTTATAGGTTATAGAGTGGCCCTCATTTTCTCATTTTGAGCAATGCCTCGTTGTAGATGGCCGAGGCTTCGTATTCGGCCTGCCAGTCGGTGCGGGCGGCTGTATCAGACGAGGGGGCGGGTGCGGGTGCGGGCATAGTGTCGAGCATGGCCTGCAATTCGGCGGCTTTCTTTTCGGCGGCCTCGGCCCGTGCCTCGGCAGCTGCCTGCATGGTTACGGACGTGTCGCGCTCCGCGCTGACGGCTTCGAGCGTATCATGGGCTGCTGTCAGCGAGGTGCGCAGGTCGTCAATAGCGGCCTGCATGTGGTGCAACTGATTGGCAATAACTCGCAGCTGTTCCTCGTCCAAAAGGTAGCCTTCTTCGGTGTAGGGCAGCTGTTCCCGCTCCAAAAGTTCGGCGAGCGGTGCAAGGTTGGTAATGGGTTTGTACATTGTTGATGTGGGTTTAGTGAGACTCTTTACAACGCCACGGGCAAAATCTTTCAGCGCGGGCAGGTCGGCAATGGTTTCGGTGATAAGGCCAAGTGCCAAAGCCTCGTCGCAATCAAGCCAGCGGCCCTGCCCTGCATTGGCAGCCATAAGGTCGCTGATGGTAGCCTCGGCCTGTCCCGTGCGCTCGGCATAGAGCTTAACCAATGCAGCATTAATCTTTCGCTGGGTTTCGAGGGCTTCTTCAAGGTCGTTTTCATTGCCGAAAGCGTCGGAGGAGCATTTATGAATCAGCATCATACCGAAGCGGCTCATTCGGCGGCAGTGGCCCGCCATGGCTATGATGGTGGCAGCCGAGGCACAAAGGCCTATGCATTCGGTGCTGACGCGGTCGCCAAACGAGCGGAGCAGTTCGTAGATGCCCAGTGCCTGGTTTACGTCCCCACCAAACGAGGAAATGCGGACCAGTATGTGGCGGCAGTCGGCCAATTCGGCAATTTGCTGTTGGAAGCTCTGAATGCTCACGCCGTCCCAATAGTCTGACCCAATCGGTCCATAAATTTCAATCAACCCCTCGTCGGCGGTGGGTTTGGAAATGTTGAATATGGCAGTGGTGTTCATGGTGGATGTGTGTGGTTTTAATCATTTGCAAAGATAGAACGCAGACGGCACACCACTGAAAGAAAGTTGCAGCAGCCACCACAGCCGCACTATATACGCACGCGCGTCGTATATTGTCCGTCGGGACTCGGACCTGATACGGAGCGGATACGGAGTGGATACGGAGCGGATACGGAGCGGGTGGCTACCTTCAAGGAGGCAAAGTTTGCATATTCGCCATTGGGAGGCGAAGATTGAATCTTCGCTATGATTTAGCGAAGTTGAAAACTTCGCTTTCCAGTATAGCGAAGTTAAAAGTTTCACTTCTTTGAAGTTACGCTGATTTTAAGGGTGCAAACTTTCGGGCTGGAGCAAAAAAAACGCCCTGTTTTGAGGGCATAGGAAAGTTGCGACAATGATTTTTATGCTTTAATTTTGCCCTTTCGGCCATGTAACTCTTTGATTTTTTCCGCAATTGCACGCTCATCGGTTGCATAGTGGCGGGAGTAGTATTTCTTTAACGTATCTATTTTTATAACCTCCTCGGGGTAGCCTTCGCTTTCGAGGTAGTAGGCGAGTGTGGGCAGTAGAGGGTTTCCCGTGGCCAGTCGCATACTCATAGTCAGGGTACAAAGGCGTTTCATTTCGGCTCGGTAGAGGGCCAGACTGATAGAGGCTTGCCGTGAAAGGCGAATATAGCCTCCGTGGCGTTCAAAGTCGCGCAGGGGAATGAATACCTGCCCGTGTTGCATATTGCGGGGCTGGCGTTTGATTTCGGATGCCGTGATGATTTGCTGCCTTTCAAGGCTGTGTTTTATCATAGCCAATGGCCAGTCGGGGGGTAGAATTAGGGGATAGTCTTTATTGGTGGAGGTGCGCCAAAGATAGGCCCAGGCCAGGGGGTGGAGGTTGAGGTCGATGGTTACGTAGTCTTTCATTGGGTTTTATTGGTTTTAGAGTTAATAGATTTTATAGATTTTATAGATTGGGAGGCGAAGATTGTATCTTCGCCACTGGGAGGCGAAGATTGTATCTTCGCCACTGGGAGGCGAAGATTGTATCTTCGCCATGATTTAGCGAAGTTGAAAACTTCGCTTCCTTGAATAGCGAAGTTGAAAACTTCGCTTCCTTGGTTAAAATGGTGATTCATCTGTGCCGGGGGTTGACCATTCGGAGGGGTTGCGGTAGGGAATGCAGAGCTGTTGCAACTGGTCGGTGTAGATGCTTTTTTCTACGATTTTGACAGTGTAGAGGTGGAGGGGTTTATTCCCGCGTTCGGGGCGTCGGATAGACGCCTGTGTAAAGCCATATTTGCGCATAGCCGTTTGCAGATTGTAGCTTTTGAGTTGCTGATTGCCCGAGACGCGTTTTAACACCTGCAACAGCTCGGAGAATTGCAAGTAGTAGTGCCATTGTGCGCGGCCAGTGGCTGGCTCAAAGCATGATTTCAACAGCTCATTTTCTTCCACCGGGGCGGTGAAGTTATCGTCCATCAAGTCTATGGTGCGAAAATCTTCCTGTGTAAATACATACTTTGAGGTGGCTGCTTCGCAAAGCTCTTTCACCTCGGCCCACACGGCGTCCATGTTAACCTCGGAGTAGTCAGTAGATATGTCTTCAATGGCAAAGCAAAGGTAGCGGCGGTTGTTGCTGTCGCGCAAGAAGCCTGCCTCGTTCACCGAGCCACAGAAATTGGCCAGCCGTTGCTGTTGGATAGTGTGCTTGGAGTAGAGCATTCGGCGCGAGACTTTATCCTGACTGATAATGGATTTCATACTGTTGTAGTCTTTGCCAAAAATGTTTTCCATTTGGTCGTCTACGTTTATCCACATTTTTTCCACCAAGTAGGAGGCTGTTAGGTAATTGTTCAGCGTCGGTTCGATGTGGCCAGTGTGTCGGTATTCCTGCAACGCGGGTGGGCAAAGGAAGTTAAGGAAGGAGGTTTTGTGTTTGCCCTGCGCACCGATGAAGATGAGCATAACGTCGTTGAATTTCTGCCCTGTCATGCAAAAATAGCAAGCCATGAGCCATTTGGTGAAATACTCCTCAAAAAGAGCCTGGTAGGTGCGCCCACCGATATTGATTTCAATATTTGGATCAAGGTGCACGGCACTGATCAGACGGCGCAGCTGGCCGAGACCGGTGGGGGCAAGTGCAGCCGTGTAGTTCAAAATGGGGTTGAATGCAGGCACACGGGAGGAGCGTAGAATTGTGCCGAGGTCGCCTTCGGGCTTTTTGTAACCTCGCTCTTTGAGCCAATAGATGATGTCAGCCTCGGCTGTTTCGTCGAGGTCGTTCCATTCGATAGATCCTATTTCGTTCCACTCTATCTTTTGACGTATCTGATTGCGTCGAAACATGTAGCGGAGTTCGAGCAATTCGGCCATGCGTGTGATCTGTGGCCTAAGCTCGCTCTTTTTGGTTTCTTCGCCTGCGGAGGTGGTTTCCTCTGGCTCGTGGGGTGTCTCGGCGGGTGGGAGTGTCAGTCTCGGGTTCTTGCTCATTGCCGTGTGTTTTGCGGTTGAAGGATGTCGCAGCGTACCACTCGCAGGTTGGTATACCATTTCTCGCCGTTGAATGTTCGACTTTCAGGCACAAAGGTTATTTGCAGCGTCTGTCCGTAGCGGAAGCCTTCGCACATCATGACGCGGTCGCCCGTGAATTGCATAGCCATCAGTCGTTGAGCTCCGCTATATTCGGCGATGGTTGCTATGATGACCGTTCGGCGCTGCCAGTCGCCGTGTTCGCTGCGCCCCATTTCGAGGGGAAGCACTTTGTAGACAGTTCCAATGATAGTGTTCATAACCTGTTCGATTTTATAGAGTTAATAGATTTTATAGAAGGAATAGGCTATTTAGGTCAGAGGGTTTTATATTCCAACCATACAGGCGCTCGGTAGCATAGCCGTCTGTTCCGTTGCTGTTCATTATACGAGGCTTTTTCCTTTCGGCTATCAGCGTGAAGCCTTCGGCAGGGTCAATGTAATACTCGCTGATGATTACCTTTTCGCGGCGCGAGCGCACCCAGGAGAAAAAGGCTGCATGGTCGAAGCCGCTGCCCTTTTTGGTGGGGTGGTGGCCTGGGGTTTGGTAGGCGGTAGTATCTTTATAGGGAGGATCACAATAGATGACGGCCCCTTTGGGAATTGGGCATTTGCGATAATCGCCTTGCACCACTCGTAGGCTATCCAGGCGTTCCGTGCTTTCCTGGCATTGCAGGCGTTGCAGGCGTTGCAGGTTTTCCAGGTGTTGCAGGTGTTGCAGGTGTTGCGGGTGTTGCAGGCGTTCCAGGCGTTTGTCCAGATTCCCTCCTTCTTGCATATAGTCGGTGGGGAATAGGTGGCGGAAACGGAGCAGGGCGGGGGTGGCAGACGGGGAGGAGCAGAGGGCGTCGATGGCCGAGGTGTCCCCCTCCACAAAGTAGGACTTCCGCCAAGCCGTGTAAGCTCGTTTGCAATCCTCGTGGTGGTGCACTACCCACAGCCGTGAGCCGTCGCCACCCGCAACGCCCATCATTCGCAGCACCGAGAGGTCGCCTTCCACACGGGCAGCGTGCATGGCATATTTCCACGGCTCAATGTGCCTGCCATAAAGGTAGGAAGAACCTCTACCCCCAAAGCTCCAACAAAGGCGCACTATGGGGTCGGTGTTTTTCAATTGGCGAAACTCCTCTCGCGAAATCCACCTCTTGGCATCAGCGGGAAGTTCCCCTTTGACGGCCTGCTCAAAAAGCCGTGGTGCGTCGGTTATATCATTGGCAAAAACTTTCTTGAATTTGCCGCTTTCGAGGGCAGCATGTGTAACAGCGCACCCACCAGCGAATAAATCCACCAGCGTGGGCGCAGCGGGCATGTGTTCCACTACCCACTCGGCAATAAAGTTTTTCGAGCCTTGATAAGGCAGGCCGTATCGTTTTTGATTGGTCATAATGCAACAGGTTTTTTACTGGCAGATTGTGCCGTCGGGGTTCAACAGAATATATTTCTCGTTGCAGAGGCCCAGGCCGAGCTCGGTGGCAATGGTAAATTCAAGCCTTGCACCTCTGCTCTGCTCGCCGCCGGGCAGGAGGTGGATAAAGTCGCACGTTACCAGCTCGCCAATGCAGCGGCGCATGCACTCACTCCACCGAGTGAGGCCGCGGCAAAGGCGCATTGGGTTCACCACTTTCACGTCGGCGTAACCATGCAGGGCGTAGATTGCAGCCTCGGCAGCGTTGAATTGCATAAGAGCATTGTTGTAGTCGTTGCCCGACACAGGGCCTGCAATGTAGATTTTCTTTCTTACCATCGTTTTGCTGTGTTTTTTTTGTGTTTATCTTTTTTGCTCTTCAAACCACTGCTTGTTGCAGGGTATTTCTATGATGCGGCCTCCGAGGATTGGTGGCCTTGCACCCAGCTTGTAGTGTTCATAAAGCTCTTTGTCCGTAGGCCACACCACAAAGCCGTTACCATCCACCCCGAGCGTATAGCCTGCCCCATATGGCCAGCCTTTCTTATTGCCAATGCAGGCTATCATGTTCCGCCCGTCTTCGCGCCACTTCCACTGCGGAATAGTCTCGTAGTAGGCCAGTATGCCCACAAACTGGTCGGCACACGGATCCTTCCTGACCTCCAATATCTGCCCTGCCAAATCCTCGGCAATGCAGCTCATGGTAATATCATTGGTCAGTTCAAGCCTCCGCTGCACAGCTTGCAGTGTAACGAGGTCGTTTTGCAGAAACGACACTCGCCTTTTCCAAGCCGCCACACGGTTCTCGCCAGCCCCCGTCTCGGTGGCCTCGGCAATTCGCTTTTCATACCACTGCTGATCCTCTTGCAGGCGGTGAATGATGCCCGCTAATTCCAGGCTGACGCTGTCAGCCACATAGTGTAGGTTGCTCATCTTCTTTCTGTTATTGGTTGTTATTAAATTGTCATTCCGCTGCCCTTATTTTAAGGTCCTTTTAATTTTCAATTCTCAATTTTCAATTCTCAATTCGCCGTTTCGCTCTTCCCACTCGCGGCGTTCCTGCTCGGCAGCACGGCCACCGTCGTAATGCTGGCACAGATAGCAGGCATTGTGTTTAAGTCCACTGGTGCAGGTGTCGCACTCATTGAATAGTTTCATCATTCCGCGGAAGTTTCTGTCGTTATACCATTCATATAGCCATCAAGTACAGCCTTCAACACCTCGTAACTTTCAATGATTTCATGCCCACAGCCTGGGTTCTTTTTCGTGTCGAACAGGCACAGCCACTTCGTGTTGCTGTCAAACACCTCAAAGCCTTGCAACGCCAGCCCAATGCGGTGCTTCACCTCCTGTCGGTACAACCCCAGCCTGCGTATATCGTCCACAGCCTCCGTTAGGTAGCACTCCGCTGCCGCCCCCACCAAGTAGGCCATCGCAAGCCGTCGGGCCATACGATCCACCGTCTGCATTTGCTCTTCGTTTGTCATCGTCTTTCTTGTTTTTTTTGGTTAATATCTTTCTCTTTCTTTTGTGGCCGCGGGGTCGTCTCCTTCCCTGCGGCCTGCCCCGTTCCTCGTGGGGGTGTTGGTGTTGCAGAACCTCTGTTTTTTTTCTTTCTTTCTTTGTGGCCGCGGGGTCGTCTCCTTCCCCGCAGCCTGCCAAGCACCTCGGCACATTCAATTCTCAATTCTCAATTTTCAATTTTCAATTCCCTTTGCAGGCAGCCGCGTCTCGCTCGCGGTGGAGGTCAGTCGAGAATCCCTCTCTGCCCGTCTTTGGCAGTCTTTCCTGCCTGTCATCCGACGCTTCCCTGTGGACCTTGTTTTGATAGTTATGTTGCGCCAACATAATTCTCAATTCTCAATTTTCAATTCTCAATTTGTGGAGTGGTGGGATTCGATACCCACTCGTAGCACGGGAGCGAATATAGGGCAGCACTTCCTCGAAAGACGATGAGCATTGATGAGAAAGAAGCAACACTGCCCATCAGCAAGATACCCCCCCCGAGTTTCCCCACCCGGGCGGCACTCCAATCCGACTTTTAATCCGTATCCGTTACACCAAAGGCACGCAAAAACTCCCTGTCCCGCTTCTCGGCCAGCTTCTCGGGGTCAGCAGCCAGCTCAAACAGCTTCAACTGCTCGCGTATAATCTTCATCCTTTGTGCCGTTGTCAGGCCAGCTGCCCAGCGTCTGTTGTAATTGCTCATTGTCTTTCTGTTTTTATTGGTTAATATTTCAACTTTCCTTTCATCCACCACGGCAATATTGCCCTCGCCCTCCGCGTTATCCTCTTTCGAGAAAGAAGCCCTGTCCACCTATGCAACCCTCCGCCTTTGCCCTCCGCGGCCTGCCCTTGCTCTATCTGGTCGCCCTCTCGCTGGTCATGTTCCTCCTCTCGGCCTTGGTCATCAGCCTCCTGCCCGTTGGACTTCGTGGCAGCTTCTACGTAGAACAGGCCATTATTCAGCTTCTGACCTTTGCCCTCCCCCCGTGCACCCTCTCGCTCTGGCTCTCCCGCCGTGGCGGACGCTCTTTGCTTGGTAGTGCAGATTGCAGGCTCGGGTGGGTATCTTTGGCCTTGTGGGTAGTCTCCCTCTTGCTCTTGCAGCCATTGGTAGAAGTGGTAGGCGAGTGGAACAACAGCATCAACCTCGGGCGGTGGGAGGCCAGCTTGCGAGCCGTACAGCATCAGAGCGAAAGCCTCACTCACACCCACCTTTATCAACCATCCCTCGGCAGCCTGCTCAAAAACCTACTCTGCATGGCCCTTATTCCAGCCCTCTGTGAGGAGCTTTATTTCCGCGTCGGCATTCAGGGCATTCTTTCCCGTGGCTCGCACCATCCACACGTGGTCATCATTCTTACAGCGGTGGTGTTCAGCCTTGCTCACGGTGAGGCTTATTCCTTTGCACCACGGTTCTTGCTGGGAGTGTTGCTTGGCTATGCCTTTGCCACTGGGGGCATAAAGGCGAGCGCCGTGTTGCACTTTACCAACAATGCCCTGGTGGTGGTAGTCAGCCATCTTTTGGCGCGTGGAGTTCAAAGCTTTGCACCCGAGCAGCCTTTCAGCGAGGGGCAACCCTTTGCTTTCGAGCATCCTTTCAGCGAGGGTATGCCCTTTGCTTTCGAGCAGCCTTTTGCCGTGAGCCTTCCCGTGTCGTTAATTCTTGGTGTGGTAGGCATCGCGCTGGCGGTCGTTCTTGTAGCGAAGTCAGACGGCAAAGAAAGGCCGTAAGCGTCCGACGGCAGGAAGCCGCGACTAACGTGAAAAATGTGTAAAAATAAAGGGGAATACAAAACCTCCGCAGAGGGCGAAGGCAAACAAAAACGAGCGCAGGGGACACCTTTCGGTATCCCCTGCACTCTCTACTTGTGGCATCGACTGGATTTGAACCAGTGACGCAAGGATTTTCAGTCCTTCGCTCTACCAACTGAGCTACGACGCCAACCTCTCGACATTGAAGCACTCAAAGTGCTTCTCAAATCGGGTGCAAAATTACGAACTTTTTGCCTACTGGCCAAATTTTTTTTCATTCCCCCACCGATGGCTCGGTGTTTGTGGTTGGTGTTGAATGTTTTGGGGCGATAAAAATCTGGTCGACGAGAAGCCAAATAATGCCGATGGTGATGGCTGCATCGGCCACGTTGAAAATGGCATTGAAGAACTCGAAGTGGCCACCACCTATCAGCGGTATCCACGCGGGCCAGTCGAATGCAAAGAGGGGAAAGTAGAACATGTCCACCACGCGCCCTTTGAGCATCGGGGCGTAGCCTCCCTCGGGGGGAAAGAGAGTGGCCACTTGAAAGTAGCTCTCGTTGAAGATGA
The DNA here is from genome assembly GCA_017455205.1 of Bacteroidales bacterium. Lineage (GTDB taxonomy): Bacteria > Bacteroidota > Bacteroidia > Bacteroidales > P3 > Colimorpha. Next base: position 8,536 of record JAFTBM010000068.1, on the reverse strand, counting down.
GTCCGTAGAAGCAACTGTCGATGAGGTTGCCCACTGCCCCTGCGAAGATGAGTGCCATGCTGGTGGTGAGCGATCGGCGCGTACCCCGTTTGACCCATCTGACCAGCAGCCAGCCGATGAGTATTGAGGCCACCAATCGCAGCAGCGTCAGCACCACCTTTCCCGTATCGCCTCCGATGGCCATGCCGAAAGCAAAGCCCTCGTTTTCGATAAAGTGGATGCGAAACCAGCTGCCGATGAGACTGAATTCTTCGCCGAGCTGCATGTGGGTCTTCACCAGTATTTTCACCACCTGGTCGACTACCAGAAGGCTTGCTACGATAAGAGCCAGAGTGCGTGCATATTGTCGTTTATTCGTCATGCTTCCGTTGTTTGATTTGGTCCAGAAGTTCCTCGTACCATTGCTGCCCGAAGCGGCGTATGAGCGGCTCGCGAAGCCCCACGTAGAGCGGCTGGCCACAGCCAGCGGCGTGGCGGCAAATGTCCCACCGATGGTAGTTCACCGCCGTGAACTCGCCATAGTCGTCGATGCGGATAGGGTAGAGGTGGCACGAGAGGGGCTTGCAGTAGTTGCCCTTGATTCTTCCTTCGCGGTAGGCTTTCTCGATGGCGCAGAGTACCGTGCCGTCGGCATTATGTACTGCGTAGGCACATTCGCCACCATCAATCAGTGGGGTGCCGAGGTCGCCCTCGGCATCGCGCACCGCCACCCCCTGCTGTTCCACCGCCGATAGCCCAGCCTCCGACATGTAGGGGCGGACGGCTTCGAGAATCGACTGCAACTGCTCTACTTCGGCATCCAGCAGCGGTGCGCCGCTATCGCCCTCCACGCAGCATGCACCCTTGCAATGCATAAGGTCGCACCCGAAGCGGCAGTCGGCCACCTCGTCGCTCACGATGCTATTTCCCACCACTATCATCGTAGTGCCTCAACCATCTTGTCGGCCAACACGGCGGCCAGCCGATATTTCGACTCCACAGTCCAACCCGCCACGTGGGGGGTGAGTACCGCTTGCTCCGACTGCCGAAGGTAGTCCAGTGCTTCGCTCCCGCGCCCCAGCCCGTCGGCCTGCATCTCCTCGTATTCCAGCACGTCGAGTGCCGCGCCGAGTACCTGCCCTGACTGCATCGCCTTGACCAATGCCTCGGTGTCCACCACCGCCCCCCGTGCGGTATTGACCACGTAGAAAGGCTTCTGCATGTGGTGCACAAAGTCGGCACAGAGGTAGTGGTGTGTCTCGGCGGTGAGCGGCACGTGGAAACTGACCACATCGGCCACCGCCTGCAGCTCGGCCAGCGACACGCGCTCCACGCCTGCCACCGCCTCACCCTGCGGCTTATATTTGTCGTAGGCCACCACGCGGCAGCCGAAGCCCGAAAGCCGCCGTGCGAAGGCCTGCCCCATATTGCCAAGGCCAATAATGCCTACCGTCAGGCTGCCCAGCTCTCGCCCGCGATTGGCCTCGCGACGCCACAACCCCTGCCGCACCTCGCGGTCGGCCACCGCAATGCGGTCGAGCAGCGCAAGGAGCAACCCCACTGCATGCTCGCCTACGGCGTCGCGGTTGCCCTCGGGCGAGTTGAGGCAGCGGATGCCACGGCGGGTGGCGTAGTCGGTGTCGATAGTCTCCATTCCCGCACCGACGCGCCCAATGCAGCGCAGCGACGGTGCGGCATCAATAAAAGCACGGTCGATGGCCACCTTGCTGCGCACCACCAGCCCCTCGCATCCCTGCACAGCCTGCAGCAGCCCAGCATAGTCCAATCCAGGCACTACGTTCACTTCAAATCCCGCCTCGCGCAGGCGGCGGGGCAGCACCTCGTGGGTGGCATCGGATATGAGCACCTTTTTCATCGCACAATGCTAATGGGTGATGGCATCTTGCTCGTCGTCGTAGTCGCGCTGGGCGGCAGTGCGATGGGGCTTGTGCCGCTTGGTGGGATTTTTATGGGTGGCGGCCACATCGCCAGCCAGTATGCCTGTCGGGACGGCAATGATGGCATAGCCCAGCAGCATCACCAGCACCGAGAGGAAGCGACCCGCCGCCGTCATCGGTGCAATGTCGCCATAGCCGACCGTCGTAATCGTAACCACTGCCCAGTAGATGCCCGAAAGGATGTTGTTGAATGCCGGATTGCGCTCCGACTCGAAGCTGAACATCAGCGTCCCCAATATCACCGCCGCCACCAGCACAAAGAGCATGAACACCAGTATCTTCACCGCACTGCTGCGCAGGGCATCAATCAGCCGATACATCTCCTCCTGGAAGCGGTTGATCTTGAATATGCGGAAAATGCGCATCACCCGCAGTAGCCGCAGCACAGTCAGTGCCTGCGTGGCTGGCACAAAGAGGCTCAAGTAGGCTGGAAATATGCTGAGGAAGTCGATCACCCCCCAAAATGAGAGGATATACTTGCGGGGGTGTTTCAGACAGTAGATGCGGAGGTAGTACTCGAAAGTGAAAAGCAGTGTGAATCCCCACTCCAACAGCTTGAAGACCACAAACGACGCCGTGCGGTGCGCCCCACTGGTCATCGTGGTGGTAGTCCCCGTCAGGCTGTCGATCATCAGCAGCACGATGTTGGCCACAATCAGCACCAGCAGCCACACGTCGAACTTCTTGCCCGCTGGCGTATCGCTTTTGAAAATGATATCAAATATCTCGCGCTTGGTCAGCTGGCGATAGCGCTTGGGGAGCAGCCAGCCGAAAAGCACCTTGTGGATAGCACGGCCGAGGAAGATGACTATGCTCCTCGCCAAGCCCTGCCAATTTGTGCGGGCAATCCACTTCACTATCCTGCCGACCGCTCGGGTCGCTGTTTCTTTCAGTCCCATAGGGGGTATGCGTTCTTTATGCTCCTTTCTATCGTTTTGCCGTTCAATGGCTTGCTGCGGTTTGCCGCGAGGCTCACACTTGGCAAATATACACAAAAAACGCAAAACGCCCGAAGAAAGCACAAAATAATTTGCCGCTTGGTGTCTTGCGAGGAGCAAGGTGGGAAGTGCATAGCGAAACGGCACCTCGATGTTCACCTCTCGTCTCCCATCTTTCACCCCCCAAATCCAGCCTGCCACCCTCCGCATTTCATCCCCATATCCGAGCCGTATTTTCACCGCCCGTATACGGACTTGATACGGAGCGGATACGGAGTGGATACGGAGCGGATACGGAGCGGGTGCTAATCGGGAATTGAGAATTGAGAATTGAAAATTGGGAATTGGGGGAAGTGTGAATTGAGAATTGAGAATTGAGAATTGAAAATTGGCTGCCGCCCCAATTCTCAATTCTCAATTCTCAATTTTCAATTCATAAAGTGGCAATAATTTCCGCTTTGGGGCGTTATAGAGTGCGTATGAAGATAGTTGAAAATCCTTCGTTGCTGACTTACAACACGTTTGGTATCGATGTGAAAGCGCGTCGTTTGGTGGAAGTAGAGGATGCCGCAGAGTTGTGCAGGATAGAGGAATGGGAGCACCCGCTGCTGCTGGGGCGGGGGAGCGATATGGTGTTCACGGCTGATTATGAGGGGACTGTGGTGAGACTGGCCGAGGAGTGCGAAGGGAAGGTGAAGGAGTGCGACGGAGGCCTCTCGGTGTGGGGCGGAATGGTGCTCGACGAGCTGGTGGAGCACAATATTGCCGAAGGCTACTATGGATTGGAGAACCTCTCGGGAGTGCCGGGGACGGTGGGGGCTGGAGTGGTGCAGAATGTGGGAGCGTACGGCGTGGAGATAGGTGATGTGGTGCAGCGGGTGGAGGTCTACGACCGCCAGCAGTGCGACTTCCACTGGCTCAATAGGGAAGAGTGTAGGTTTGGCTATCGCAACTCGGTGTTCAAACAGCAGGGAGGAAGATATGTGGTGGTGAGGGTGGAGCTGCGGTTGGGACGCAAGTTTGAACCATGTCTGCGCTATCGGGCGGTGGAGGCTCTGCCGAGGGGGACGGCTGCAGAGTGGCGCGAGGCGCTGTTGGCCTTGCGCTGGAGCAAGTTGCCGAAGCCAGAGGAGTATGGGTCGGCGGGGAGCTTTTTCAAGAATCCCGTGGTGGGTGCGGCGAAATATGAGGAGCTGCGGTCGAGGTTCGAAGCCATGCCCGAGGGACATCGGGTGGACGGCATCGAGGTGGCCTACAAAATTTCCGCAGCGTGGCTTATCGACCAGGCTGGTTGGAAAGGACGGAAGATGGGGCGCGTGGGAGTCTGGCCGCAGCAGGCACTGGTGCTCTACAACGCGGGGCATTGCGTTGGGAGCGAGGTGGTGGCCTTGGCGGCGATGATTAGGCACGACGTGCGAGAGAAGTTCGGCGTGGAACTCGAGCCAGAGGCAATCATCATCTGAATGAACAATAGCATAGTGATAGTATGATAACGACAGAGGAATTTTGGCAATGGTTTGCTGAACATAACGAGCAGCTGACGGCCATTGGCGACTTATCGGATGAGCAGCAGGCAGCGTTGCTGCAAAGTCTCAGTGAACGGCTTCACGCCTACTGCGAGGGTATCGACTGCGAGCTGGGTGAGGCCACGGCCAACGGGCGGACGCTGACCTTCACCGCCGAGGGCGACACCGACTGGTTTCGACAGGTGGTGGAGCTGGTGGATGCTGCGCCCGACCTCGACTGGTGGAGCTTTGTGGCCTTCAAGCAGCCGCTGGGCAGGCAGCTGAGGGTACACTTCGGGAAATATTTGTTCGACACATCAAAGATGTGGTTCGAGCAACTGGAATGCGAGGAAGAGCCCGAGATGTTGGGTCTGCGAGTGGCGGTGGCTGGCAATCGGCCCGAGGATGAGGACTTCCAAGTGGGGGTCTATACCACCGTTGAGGCCTTGATAGGCGAGTTCGACTGCGCCACGCTGGTAGGCTATATGGAGACGGTGGAGCTTCCCGCCGAGCCGCTGAAGAGTGGCTATCAGCCATTGGACAGCCTGGAGGACTTCGTGGAATGGTTCAAGCGCAAGCGCGATGAATAGGACGAAAGGAGATTTTCCTGCGAGGTTGAGAAAAAAGTTGTAACTTTGCAACGCGTTGGGCAGTGGCCGAGAGGCAGTGCCGATATGCAAGTAAAGGAAAGTAAAAAGCAACGTATCAGAGCGATATGACGAAGATAGACGTACTCTTGGGTCTCCAATGGGGTGATGAAGGCAAGGGCAAGATAGTGGATGTGCTGACGCCGCAGTACGACGTAATCGCACGCTTCCAGGGTGGCCCCAATGCTGGACACACCATCGAGTTCAACGGCATGAAGCATGTGCTGCATATCATCCCCAGTGGGATATTCCATGCCGATAAAGTGAACCTCATCGGCAACGGAGTGCTGATAGAGCCTTGTATCTTCCGCAAGGAGATAGAAGGCTTGGCCGAAAAAGGGGTGGATGCAGTGCGAAACCTCTTCATCTCGAAAAAAGCGCACCTCATCCTGCCCTCGCACCGCATGATGGATGCTGCCAATGAGCAAGCCAAAGGCAACATGAAGATAGGCTCGACGCTGAAAGGCATCGGGCCAGCCTACACCGACAAGATTGCCCGCACGGGTCTGCGGGTGGGCGACATCCTCTCGAGCGACTTCGTGGAGCGCTACCTCTTGCTCAAGGAGCAACACATAAGGATGGCACAGACGCTGGGGTTCGACGTGGCTGCCTTCCGTCTCGACGGGATGACGCTGGAAGCCTACGAGCAGCAGTGGATGGAGAGTTTGACCACGCTGAAAGCCTTTCGCTTCGTCAATAGCGAGTACTTCATCAACCAGTGCCTGCACGACAACATGCGGGTGCTGGCCGAAGGGGCACAGGCTATGATGCTCGACATTGACTTCGGCACTTATCCTTTCGTTACCTCGAGCAACACCATCACGGCGGGCGTCTGCACAGGCTTGGGAGTGGCTCCGTCGACCATCGGCCGCGTGATGGGCATCACCAAGGCATACTGCACGCGCGTGGGAGCAGGGCCATTTCCCACCGAGCTCTTCGATGCCACGGGGCGTTACCTCTGCGAGCAGGGGCATGAGTATGGTTCCACCACTGGGCGTCCGCGCCGCTGCGGTTGGATAGATATGCCAGCGTTGCGCTACGCCTGCATGATAAACGGCGTAACCGAGCTGTATGTAACCAAGCCAGATGTGATGAACAGCCTTGACCAAGTCTGCATGTGCGAAGCCTACGAGATAGAGGGGAAGCAGACGGTAGAGATACCATTTGAGTACAACACCGTGGAGGTGAAGCCGCTGCTGAAATACTACGAGGGTTGGAGGCAGTCGCTCGAAGGTATCACGGAGTATGCTGCCCTGCCACAGCAGTTGCTGACCTACCTCGAAGCCATTGAACGGCAGACGGGAGTGCCAGTGGCAGCGGTCAGCATCAGTCCCGACCGCAAGGATGTCCTCTTCAAAAAAGTGCAATAAAACTGAGGTAAGGAATACAAAAATAGTAGAAACCCGACTGATATGAGAAAGATAGTGTTAGCATTGCTCTTGATGCTGCCGATGATAGCAGGAGCGCAGACCAAGATTAAAGAGACCGCAGTGCCTCGCAGTGTGCTGTTAGCGCTGGAGCGGACATACGAGTCGTACAAGGTGCGTACGTGGTACCAAGCTCCAGGGCAGTACGTCGCCGAGTTGGTCATCGATGGACAAAACGGTCGTGCCTACTTCACAGCTGGAGGCGATTGGCAGTACAGCACGTTCCCAGTCAAAGAGGAGGAGTGTCCCACGATGATGAACACCTACTTTGTCAATAACTACCCAGGCTATCGGGTGAAGAGCATCGAATATGTGGAGGAGATGAACGGCGATAACTACTACCGCATGATTATCGCTCGCAAAGGAATAGGCGAAGAGGATTGCGAGATGCTGTTCGACACACGCGGCAAGCTGATGAAGAGTACAGCCCCCAACCCCGAGGCCGTCAAGCGCGACTACTATTCGCAAAACAATCCCGATGCCGATGAAAAGAAGGTGAATGAGAAGACTGGGACAGAAAAGACCAAAGGCAAGCGTCGGCCTGCTCCGAAGGTGGATGAACCTGAAGAAGAGCCGTTTGTACCCAGCCAGAAAATAGCCGAAATGTTTGAGAAAGCTTTCGGCAAACGCAAGAAGGCAGGTCCCGAATGGGTGTTGCGTAATGGGGAATATGCTGTTGCTTACTTCACCAATGCACAAAAAGTGGAGATGGAGGCCGTCTATCAAATAGCCGACGATTCACATCTCATGACAGGTAAGACCCTCGCCAAAGAGCGCTACAACAACAGCATACTCAAATACATCGAAGAGAAATTCAGCGGCGAGAAGTACAAGATAGAAAAGATGGTGGTCTATGAGTATGACTCTAAGTTCCGAGACCCTTCCGATGGCAAAAAGCCCAAACCCTACACCTATGTCGTGGTCAGCCAAAAGGTGAAAGGAAGTAAAGATCGCAAGTTCACGAGGTTGGAGTTCAATAGCAATGGTCAATTTCGCAACCTGCTGGCGCAGCCACTTGATGAGCGCGACGTGCAGTAATTTTAACGGTTAGATATCCTACGTAAAACTGAAGAAGCCCCTCCTGGCGAGCCTTAACGGATTGTCGGGAGGGGTTTCTTGTGAGGTGGGTATTTTGGCACCATATACCCTTTCTGCAGGGCAAACTGAAACTAAATAGTAAAAGAATAGTATAAAAATATGATGACTGTAGTGTACTGATATATAGAGTGTAGAATATATTCACTCACCAAAATTGGTGGTTTTTTATTGCTGTGTCGGAAAATAATAGTATCTTTGCACTCGGTTAGCATAACCGATATTGAACGCAAACAACCCTAAAACAAAAACAAAATGGCTTACAAAATCACCGACATTTGTGTTGCTTGTGGCACATGCATCGATGAATGCCCCGTTGGAGCAATCAGCGAAGGCGACATCTACAAGATTGACGAGAATGCTTGTGTCAGCTGTGGCACATGCGCTGGCGTCTGCCCCACTGGAGCAATCGTGGAAGGCTGATAGCAGAATGCCGTCAAGAGAAGAAGAGGGTGTCTCAAAAAGACATCCCCTTTCTTTTTATCATCTTTGTGATTAGATTTAGGGAACCGCTATGCTGAGTGTAAGGTCGCTTGGGTAAGTGGCGGGGCAATCGGAGTGCTCGGAGTGCTCTGAATAATCAGAGTAGTCAGAATAATCTGATTATTCTGATTATTCTGACTACTCGGATTATTCGGATTACTCGGATTATTCCGATTGTCTCGGATGTGGGGGTTAGGGTTAGGGGAGGATGATTAGGCGGCGGGCGGGGAGGCTGTCGGGGCGGAGGAGGTAGACGCCGGCGGCGGGTGCGGGGAGGGCGGTGTGGAAGGCGGTGGCGCGGTGGCGCAGGAGGAGGCGGCCGCTGATGTCGTAGAGGGTGAGGGTGCGGCCTTCGGCACCGAAGATGTGGATGGTGGCGCCGAGGGTGTAGATGCGGATGCTGTCGGCTGGGAGGTCGTTGATGCCGAGGGTGCCGTCGGGTGCGAAGTAGGCGGTGAGGGTGAGGTCGGAGGTGGCGTTGAAGAGGAGTAGTTCGTCGGTTTG